>NZ_JAKSDZ010000007.1 GCF_023509475.1 Aestuariirhabdus haliotis
TTCCAAAGTCATAAGGAATTGCGCTATGCTGTGGGCCATTACATCAACCATTATTACAACGCTAAGCGGCTGCATTCAGGAATTGATTACTGTTCGTCGATGGAATACGAGCAATTAGCAGCATGAAAAATTATGTGTCCGTTTTATCGTGGGAGGATCATAATAGACAAGATGGTTGAGTCGTCGCCTCTCACGACCAAGAGATAAAGTACCGATGAGTTACCACCAGTAGATCGAGAACGAACGATACCAAATTGATGCATCAAAGAGAGCAGGACACACAAATAGAGGTTTCCGATCAGTTAGATCGAAGCCCTTCAACGAACAGCCGGGAGCTAAAGCGAAACAGCCGCTTTAAAGGCTACAGATCTGCTCAAGCCCAAAAGCTCAGTGAAAGCCGCAGAGCTAAAGCATACAAAGCCATCAAAACCACTTATGAAGTGAAGAACCGGATTCAACAGATGACCCGCTAGGAATTAAGCCCGCAAGGGGCTGTAGATCACCATCAAAGGCACAAAAGAGTTTTGGTTCATCAAGAAACGTTTTACAATCGCTTGAGAAAAACCTCTGCACTGCTAGGCAAGGCGGATAACTCATAAAAAACGCAGATATGGCGGCATCATTTAAATATCTACAATTTGCATATAACATCAAGCTATAACATTTTCTGTACTGATGTCTAGCCTGTGATCTATACACAAATAGTCAAATTGCCCTATCACATCTTATTATAGTGCGTTTTATAGTCAAATCGAAGCTCTATTGCCAAAACTGTATTCCACCCCCATCACGAATATCAATCACCTTTAGAACATTTGAGCTAGATTAGACTCTTCCAGAATAGTGATAACAGAGTAGCTGGGCTTAATAACACTAAAGATTGGTTTTATACTAGCTCAGACACTTCGCAAACACATACATCGAAAGATCTTAACTCGTAGGTCAAAAATGATGATTAAAAAATTTGTCCCATATCCACTCAAGAAAATAATCCAGTCGACAGATCTCTATTCAATAATTGATTCAAAACGTTTGGCCTCTTCTTCAAAAAGGTTAGATATTTGCGCAGCTCAGTTCGCACAACTACTTCATTTAATGGACAGCAAAGGCATTCAAGGTCAAACCTGCCTCGAAATTGGGAGCGGATGGGTATTAAGTCATTCATTAGTTTGTTATTTGCTTGGCGCAAAAAAGGTTTTCGCCACCGACATTTCACCAAATGCACACCCTAGCAATTTAACACTCTCTATTAATAAGTCCATTTTATCCTTAGTTAGAGATACTCTTTCCCCTTTTGAAGCTCACGACAGAATCAGAGATAGACTTGACCGACTGCTAAAAATCAAAAAATTTGATACGAATGAATTAAAAAAAATAGGGATCTATTACGAAGCACCTTTAGATTTTTCAAAACACAGACCAAAAGAAGATATCGATTTGATTTTTTCTTTTTCTGTATTAGAACATATACCAGTTGACGATGTAGAAAATCTTATTAACAACTTACACTCCAGCCTTAATACTGATGGAATCCAAGCACACTGCATTCATATGGAGGACCACAAAGACATCCCAAACAATCCATTTTCTTTTTTATCAATTCCTCATGATAAATACAGTAAAACAATGCAAACTGATAGAGGTAATAGATTACGAGCCGACCAATGGATTTCTATATTTAGGCTTCTAAACAACGCAGACATAACTCAACTATATCGATGGACTCGTAATGATAAAAAAACCCCAAAGATAATAGATAATTCTATTATTTACACAGATGAAAGCGATCTAAGAACCACACACATAGGAATTTTAGCAACCAAAAAAGATAACAACCAGGAGACTTCTCCTAACAAGAAAGGTCATCGTTAATTTACAAATTATTCTTAGAATTCGACAAATATTGAAAGAGCAGCTTAAGGCACGAGACGACAATGCATTTAAACTAAAACGGAAGATAAGATTTAACTATCAGCAGGCATCATGTGCCGTGGTTTGACCGGGTTTTTGAGACTAAAGGCCCGCTTCTTCACGAAACTCTTCGGTATAGGCGGGTTTTCTATTCTTGGCGATCTTACACCTCCAAGTCAGATCAAAATCTAACTATAATTGGCGTCTACTTATCGTGGGTAACACGGGGCTTCTTGCTTGTACTCTTTAGCTTATCGTTGCCTATGATTAGTCATTAGTAAATTGGATTATTCATTCTTAACTAGGTGTCCGCTAGACCGGAGTAATACCTCAGCTATTATACAGGATTTTTGAGTCTGAGACCTCCACTCTCCCATTAACTCATACATAGAGTAGTAGTGACAAATATCTAACATGACAGTAAAGGTCAACACGACGGTTATATTAGCCAGCATTTGTTGAATTGACTATTATCTCATTCAATCTTAAAGCTGTTAGTTGCCACATGGACAATGAACTTCATCTAACCTTACAAGTTAATGGGATAAATAATGAATTCAGCTTTTAATGAAAACACACATTATAGTGACTGTATCCACGCATATAGCTTAGATAGCCTAGAGGCCTTATCAACAAACTCAACAGAATCACAAAAAACCTCTTCTTTCTTTACCTTTCTGAAACCCTTAGCCAATTCAACAGCCTTATTTAAATTAAATACCCCAGAACAATAGTAAGCAAAATCTAGTGGCAAAGCACTATCTTTATGACCAGCATAAACACCCAAGCCATTGGCCAAGTATTCCCGACTTTTTAATGTGCATGCTTCATTCATACTTTTTCTATGCAAGCCAAAAACACCCAACCCCACATCCATTTGAGAATACAACTCTTCCAACTGTTCCGCTCTCATTACTCCGTGATAAACAATCCGACAATCCTCACAAATTGGCTTCAACTTACCAACAAGGTGAATTTCTATATCTGTTCTATCATTATTCCTCAACTCATCATAAATATAATCCAAGCCGTTCCATTCATAATCTTGAGAATACACCCCAATTAATTTATAAACACCTGACCTTCTGTCATTAAAGCGCTTATTCGCATTAACGGTTATGCCATTAGGGAACACAAATCCCGCTTTAACTCTATCCAACCTTGATAGCTCATAATCTATCAGCTCTTGTGTGACAGCTATAACCCCCTGGCCACTTTGTAACACCCTAGGGCCGAGTGCCTTTTCATACAACCGCCCCACCCACCCAGAAAAGCGAGGCATAAGTGCAACTTCCTCATGCTCCTTTGAGTGATGCACTGTAATATATTTTTTAAATAGCAATGAAACCAAATAGATGAAAGGGTCTCCTGGCACATTCCGCAGCAATACAACATCCCAGCCACCTCTATGCCTAGCCAACCAAAAAAAAATATAAAAGCGAAGATAAAAGTAACGATAAACCTTGCTAACTGCATTTGAGTGGCCATTTGACAAGGTCGTAGATTTTACAAATTTCTCTCTGCTATTTTCATGAGAAAAGAACACAACATCCCAATCAATACCAAGCCGCCTAGAGGCTACACATTCAGCCTTCAACTGAGATAGGACACCCGGTTGGTGGTAGCCAGAATACCCGAAATGTAAAACCTTCTTCCTGATGCTAACAGTCATAAGCTTTCAAACAAAAGCTTATATTTTGTCACCATAGAATCTAACGTAAACATTGCTTCACATTGAGATCGATTCATTTCCCCAATAGACTTTCTCAATTTCTCATCCTCTACCAGCAATAGAATATTTTCCAAGATAGCTGCCAAATCATCTGGATCCGAAAGCAAATCCATTTGCTGGCCAAAACTCAATTCGTCCATCGACGAACAGTTGTATGAAACTACCGGCAGACCACAAGACATAGCCTCCAATGCTGACAGACTTAAACCTTCTCGATAACTCGGCAGCAAAAGCATATCTGCTTGTTGATATAAAGCGGGCATATCTCTGTAATCAATTCTACCCAGAAGCCGAATATTCATTTGAACGGAGCTTACACCAGTCTCGCGCAAGCCGCCTGTAACCCATAATTCACAATTTTCTGGGAGTGCTCGAGCGATATCAACCAAAATTTTCCAACCTTTACGCTTTGTTGGATTTCCAGAAAAAAGTATAACAACCTTCTCAGATTTTAGCTTCAGTACAGGATAGAAGCGGGCAGTATCCACACCGTTATGAATTACCACTATCTCTTTTCCTGGAAATGCAACTCGTACTAAATCGGCCGTATACTCACTAACAGCAACAATTCTATCGGCCCTCGCCACAGCCTTACTTACTGAGCCCCGCTGAATAAAACGATAGAATAAAGACTGAGATAGAGTACAGTTACTAAAATAATCTGTATCCCAAAAATAATTATGGAACGTTACAACTGCCTTTGTATTTTTTAAAAAAAAAACATCACCATATTCGGGCACAGTATGGACGATATGATCTGGTCGCCGATACCCCCTCAATAAAGCAGGATATACCGTCTTACTTATAGGCAAAGAACAGATATTATAGCCACCAATCATCTGAGACAAAATCGAATGAACTACATACGCCCCATTACCAGCAGCCATAGGACTATAAATTTGTTTTTCATTCATAATACGCACTCAGAGACCATACGTTCTTTTTCATGGTAAAGACTCCAGGTAATTCACTATATTCTTGGACGGATAAACATCGCGAACGAGATGATTATCACTCACCCTTCTAACTTTCCCCTTGAGCACATTATCTAAAAAGCTCTTGACAACAGAATTATTCATTTTTGAAAGAACAACCCACTCTCCTATCCCTTCATTTCTTTCTGTAGCATCCCTAAAAAGTAAACATGGCACATGCAAATAACTACACTCTTCTTGATTACTCCCACCATCAGTAACTAAAAATTGAGAGCGACTCAATAATTGGATGAATTTTGCGTAATTCATCCTCGGCACTAACTCTATTGACGGATTATTACGAAAAACTTTCAGCCAACGGCTTGATTCAATAGCCTTTATGGTTGTTGGATGAAGAACAAACTTCACCAATATTTTATTTGAAATCTCCTCCACCCACGCCAGGATGAACTCTAGACGATCTCGATTGGATAGATTCTCATACCTATGAATAGAAACAACACAATACATATCCCCAGATTTTGATTTAAATGAACCCTCCTTCATAACAAAATCTAGCGAATCCAATAACGTATTAGCGCCAATTATTTCCACCAAAACATTTGATCGTGATCGCAGCCGCTTTACATTTTTCGACGCCCAACTGTCTGCGCAAAAAAACACATCAGAGCACTTACCAACCAAAACACGAATCACCTCTTCTGGAAATGGATGCCTCCAATTATATGATCTTAGCCCCGCCTCAACATGCACAACTTTTACACCATATACTTTTGATAACACTGCCCCTAACAATGTAGAAAGCGTGTCCCCATGAACCAAACAATATTTAACATCAGCCCAAACCCCTCTCTTATAGAAGGAATAAAAAATCACAAGAAATAGCCATGTTATCAGCTTACTTTTTGTATCATTTTCACGCAAGGGAAGAAGATACTCAGGGGATGGCAAGGAAAACTGCTCTATTAAGTCCTGCATCGTTTCTTCATGCTGCCCTGTAAGAACAAATTTATATGGAATATTTTGAAAAGACATCTCTTGCATTACTGGCGCCATTTTTATTAACTGCGCTTTAGTACCTATCATTATAAGATACATATATTAATCACTATTTTTATTGGTACTTTCTTTGTGAGAACCGGAATATAACAGCATTGTAATTTGCTCAGAGACCAGCCCCATTAAAAAAATCAGTAAAGATGTAGAAAACAATAACGCGCTCATATTAGTAAAACGTCCTACAGACCAAAAAGTATATGCGTAATAAGATAAACCAAGAGAAAAAAATAACGCACTTATTGGAGTAAACAACTTTAGCGGTGAGTAGAGAGTTCCAACCTTAAATATAATCAAAAGGAACCGTACGCCATCTTTGATCAAATTAATATGACTTTTTCCTTCTCTCTTTAATGCCGTAATTGGATGATATCCAACCGAGTATCCAGCCCTAAAAAACGCCATGGTACTTGTCGTTGGATAACTAAATCCATTAGGAAGCAAATAAATAAATTCCCGAAACTTTTCTGCCCGTACTACCCGAAAACCTGAGGTCAAATCGTCTACTTTATGGCCAACCATGAAGGTTGCGAGTTTATTATAAACAGAATTAGCAACCCAACGCACAACACTAGCCTGTGAAGAGCTTGATCTAGCCCCTACCACCATATCATAGCCTTCATCAAGCTTATCCAGCAAAGTGACTATTTCTTTTGGATTGTGCTGACCATCCCCATCCATAAATACAAATATTTCTCCTAAAGCTGCTCGAGCACCCGCCTTAATAGCTGCACCGTTCCCTTTACTATATTGATGTCGAATTTCTTTTACATCATACTGGACACACAAATCAGACGTTCGGTCTTCAGAACCGTCATTTACCACTATAATCTCAGCACCTAAGCACTCTTCGACCAACCTAGGCAGAAGATCACATAAGTTAAGAGATTCATTCTTCGCAGGTATAATAATTGAATAAGTATATGCACGCTTCATATGATCAGTTATTTTCAATTTTGTTAATTATAGTTTTTTGATATTTTTCAGCATCAACATCCCCGTACCTTTCACGGTATGCTGCGAACAAAAACTTCAAAACCGCATGCTGACCTGTATCTATTGCCACCTTTTGATAACGCTGAAGAAAACAATCAAAATCGCTTGCCAAGAGGCAAAGCCTCCCCTCAATTAAATCGTAATTTCTTGAAGCAGAACCTTTCAAAAGATTTTGATTATTTCGTAACATCTGAGTAACAGCCCAAACATCACGAATAGCAAGACTATCGCACAATCCGGTCTCTTTCTTTTCAACAATATTCGACAAAGCATTCGTGAGCCCAATTTCAAACCGAGCCTCCCCTACCCTCTCCTCAAAGCCTAACCAATCAAATTCAACTGGCAATCCGTTACAACCGAGCTCCATTATCAGAAGGTAGCCATAAACTGACTGTTTATCCCGCCGAATTATTTCCTCGAATAGATCTTTAGCAGGACCAACCTCCCCAACCGAAGCCAAAGTATTAGCTTTAAAGCTCAGCAGCCGTATTGATTCCGGATTCATATCAGCCCAATGCACAACCATTTTTTCACGAGATTGCCATGTATTTGCAACAGCCGCATAGTTGATAAGAGTCCAGCCTATAAAAACAAACATCAAGGCTGTTGCAACCTTATGAGATAGCCTAGCTGACACCATTACAAAGCCATAAAGAAATATAGCAACTAAGCCTATAGATGCCAGATAATTCCTATGCTCAAAAACAATCTCGAGTGGCACCATAGTACTTTCTAGTAAATGTGAAACCAAAAACCAAACAATTCCGAATTGTAAAAGGGTATTTTTTCTAGCAACTACAAAGAAAAACAACCAAATACAAATAGCTGTTAAATACCTATAATCCACCCAACCTTTTACCAGCGTATAGTTATCGTGATAGAAATAGTAGTTCTTATAGTTTGGCAATAAAAACCAGCCGAAATATTCTAACACCACCACGACTTGAGTCATGAGCCTTTCAGTTAGCGTGTAAGGCCGAGCGTCATACCATCCAGCCACACGATCAATATTAAAAGCCAGAAGAAAAACACCACCCACAACCACAGCTACAGTTAGCCATTTAACTAAATTATGGTAAGGTTTTTTCGGCGCATAGATAATGAAATATACTAGCAATAACAAACCGGCAAAAAGAATTCCATTCTCTTTAGAAAATACAGACAGCACCAAAAACAAACAAAAGACACCCCCTAGACTCAAAGAGCGCAACCACCCCGCCCCTTGCCCTCTTTCCTCAGACGAAGAAAATAGAAAGACAGTTAAAAAGCACAAACCTAGCAACCCAAAAAAAACCGCCAGTAAATTCATCCTCTGAACAATATACAAAACACTGGACACCTGCCCTGGATGCACAGCCCATAACAGCGCAAGCAAAAATGCAGCAAGCATAGGATTGATACGATCGAGACCTGAAACATTACGCTTCTTTAGTTCAGTCAAAATCATACACAGCAGACAAAAAACAAGAACTGTGTTAATTGCATGGATAACGATATTAGCAAACTGAAAGTCATCTGGACGGCTTGGCCAACTATCAGCCTGCAACGCAAAGCTAGCTATTGATACCGGCCTACCAGTTGGTCCACTGCGATTAGAAAAAATAACATCCCAGTAACCTTGCCAACTTCCGTCAATAAACACTAAGGCATTCAGATTTGCATGATCATCAAACAAAAACCCCCCACCAACAAACGGAAAATAGCAAGCAACTACACCTACCAGAAGCAACAGAGACAAGCAGACAAGAGCAACATACCTTCGCATTAATAACTTCACGCGCTTTAACACCAACCATCAGGCCATATAATAAGACAAAAAAAACCGGCTAGAATAGCCGGTTTCAAATACTAATCAAGCATTCAACTTACCTACAAGCGCCTGGCAGGTATTTATCTTCAATGGCATCAGTACCGCCACTCGCGCAATCCCAATTTCGACCGCCATCTGTAGTACCCATCTCAACAGTCTTGTCTGCAATCTCAGCGTTAACACCTGTAGACCTAAACGTCACTTCCATGACCAAGTCACCTGTTAGAGCAGCCCCTGTAGTGATCTCAACACTTGCGACATACTTACCAGAAGTATTACCCATAACACTAGCTGTATCATTTGGCCAAACGCCTTTATCAGCGTACCACTCCGCCAGAGGCGTCTTACCTGCAGCCATTAAACTTACACCTTCAGATACCTGAGCCCGCGCAATGTAGTCCTGATAGGCAGGAATAGCAACGGCAGCCAAAATACCGATAATTGCAACAACAATCATCAATTCAATCAAGGTAAAACCTTTTTGCATTGTTTTCATACTAAATACTCCAAATGTGTTTAATGTCCAACTTACTTTTTATCGCCAATAACAGTTCGTTACTTTCAAGGACAAATAAAGTATAGCAACACGCATGCCAACAACCATTTTCAAGCTACATTAAGCTCTTGCACGATTAACGACCAGCTATGCACCATCAAAAGTTGCCCCAAGGCGCCCAGAATGTGACATTTTTTGTCACACCCTCATATATAGAGACAACTTAACCCCTCATTAAATTGGAAGTATAGATTTTCACTCTATACTTGAACACCTACAGGCTATATCATTGATCTACAAAGGAAACCAGTAAAAAGCACTCTATTATGGCAAACATTATTCTAACCGGCCTTGCCAAACGCTTGGTTGACGACAATTTACTTGAAGAATCTCTAGCCAATAGCGCCTACCAACAAGCTTCGAAGCAAAAAATCCCCTTTGTAACCCATCTTGTTCAATCCAACATGGTTACAGCGAAGGATATAGCCCGAGTTGCTTCCGATGAATTTGGCTCTCCGCTGTTCGATATAACCGCATTCGACCCCGAGATGCTACCCAAAGGGCTAGTTGATGAAAAACTCATTCGCAAGCACCACACACTCCCCCTATTTAAAAGGGGAACCCGTTTATTTGTTGCTGTAGCCGATCCTACCAACCTGGTAGCCCTTGATGAAATCCGCTTCAATACCGGGCTTACTGTTGACTCCATCCTCGTAGAGGAAGACAAGCTCACTACTGCTATCGATAGATTCCTCGATTCCACTGATAATTCACTCGGCGACCTTGATGACGATGAGCTTGATGGACTCGATATAACAGCCGTAGATGATGACGGCCCTGAAGAGGAAGCACAAACCGATACCGACGATGCCCCCGTAGTCAAATTTGTTAACAAGATGCTGTTAAGTGCTATTAAAGGGGGGGCATCGGACCTACACTTCGAACCCTATGAGCGCGCTTACCGAGTTCGCTTTCGAACCGACGGAGTTTTGCACGAAGTCGCTCGGCCACCGATTCAACTATCTCCCCGCATCGCTTCTCGGTTAAAAATCATGTCTGGCATGGATATCGCCGAGAAGCGGGTTCCACAAGACGGGCGAATCAAGATGAAGATATCCAAAACCAAGGCGATCGATTTCAGGGTCAATACCCTACCCACCCTTTGGGGTGAGAAGGTTGTACTTCGAATCCTGGACCCCACCAGCGCACAAATGGGCATCGACGCCCTAGGTTATGAGGACGATCAGAAAAACCTCTATATGCAGTGTTTGATGCAACCACAAGGGATGATTTTGGTTACCGGCCCGACAGGAAGTGGTAAAACCGTTTCTCTCTACACCGGCCTGAATATCCTTAATACGCCCGAGAGGAACATCTCCACCGCAGAGGACCCCGTTGAAATCAACCTTGAGGGGATTAATCAGGTCAACGTATCTGCCAAGCGGGGCATGGACTTCAGTAGTGCGCTTCGCGCCTTCCTGCGCCAGGACCCCGACATTATCATGGTGGGTGAGATTCGAGACCTGGAAACCGCCAATATTGCCATCAAAGCCGCTCAAACTGGTCATATGGTGATGTCCACCTTACACACGAATAGCGCACCGGAAACTCTCACTCGCTTGATTAATATGGGGGTTCCCGCCTTTAACATCGCTACATCAGTTAACCTGATCATCGCCCAGCGACTTGGGCGCCGCCTCTGTAACAAGTGCAAGGTAAAGGTCAACATCCCGGAAAAAGTTTTAGAAGAAGAAGGCTTTTCTCCAGATCAAATTTCTGGTGCTGAGATATACGGGCCCAGCGAGCACGGCTGCGACTCCTGCAACAAAGGCTACAAGGGCCGTGTCGGGATCTATGAAGTCGTGCAAATCACCCCAGGATTATCCCGAATCATTATGGAAGAAGGCAATGCCATCGAGATTGCCGATCAAGCCAAGAAAGAGGGCTTCAACGACCTCCGAGCGTCAGGCTTGATCAAAGTCCTTCAGGGAGTAACCAGCCTTGAAGAGGTTAACCGGGTCACTAAAGAGTAAGAGCAGCTGTCATTGGCACATTGATAACGAGAGAGCATGAATCAGTTGGCATAACCAAGAGAAAGCAAAGCCCACTCTCTATAACTTGGCCGAAAAAGTAGGTTACACTCGTAGATTAACGTTATTAGCAGCCTATCGAACACCTGAAGGCAAGTTTTAACAGCAAGATCAAACATTAGGCAATACCATGGCAGAACAAGCAGCGAAAAGTGTCCCATTTATCTGGGAAGGCAAAGACAAGCAAGGCCGAAAAACCAAAGGCGAGACCACCGGCACTACTCCTGCATTAGTTAAAGCTGAGCTGCGAAAGCAAGGCATTAACCCGACCAAAGTCCGCAAAAAAGGCATCACCATTGGTGGTGGTGGAAAAAAAATCACCCCTATGGATATCGCGGTATTCACTCGTCAGCTAGCCACTATGATGAAAGCCGGTGTACCGCTCATACAAGCATTTGAAATTAATGCGGATGGGGTAGATAACCCCAACATGAAAAACCTGATTACTGATGTTAAAAACGGAGTAGCTGGCGGTTCAAGTCTTGCCGACTCATTGCGAAAACGGCCTGAATTCTTTGATGATCTTTATTGCAATTTGGTCGAATCTGGTGAGCAGTCCGGTGCCCTGGAAACCCTTTTGGATCGTATAGCCACTTACAAAGAGAAAACCGAACAACTCAAATCCAAAATAAAAAAGGCAATGAAATACCCCATAGCTGTGGTCTGTGTGGCGATTGTCGTTACAGGAATATTGCTCATTAAAGTAGTGCCTCAGTTTGAAGATGTTTTTAAAGGCTTTGGTGCCGAACTACCAGCCTTCACACAATTCGTTGTTGAGATATCAGAATTTGTCCAGGAATGGTGGCTTTATGCTCTAGTTGCCGTGGCGGTTTTTATTTTTACTACTAGTAAAGCTCTAGAGAAGTCAAAGTCTTTGCGAGATAGTAAGGATCGAACTCTCCTTAAAGTCCCCGTAGTTGGTGACATTCTCTATAAAGCAGCAGTTGCCCGTTTCGCGCGGACTCTTGCTACAACATTTGCCGCAGGTGTACCACTGGTAGATGCATTAGATTCGGTGGCAGGTGCAGCAGGCAATGTAGTATTTTTCGATGCAACTAATCGTATCAAAGAAGATGTATCCACCGGCCAACAACTTCAGTTTGCTATGAAATCCTCTGGTATTTTCCCCGCGATGGCGACTTCGATGGTATCCATCGGTGAAGAATCTGGTGCTCTTGATGAGATGCTTGAAAAGGTTGCTACCTATTATGAAGAAGAAGTCGATAACGCTGTCGATGGACTCACTAGTCTTATGGAACCAATGATCATGTCTGTACTGGGTGTATTGGTCGGTGGGCTAGTTGTAGCGATGTATCTGCCAATATTCCAATTAGGTGCTGCTATTTAAACTGTTCTGGGCCAGAAAACTGGCCCATTTACCTCTTATTATTAAAGTACTCTTTCCTTCATGCTGGATACCCAAGAACTGCTTTCCCCCGCCATATTTCTTCCCAGCGCACTCCTTCTAGGATTGGTGGTTGGCAGCTTCCTCAATGTCGTTATCTACCGTATCCCGATCATGCTACAACGGGACTGGAAGCGGCAATGCGACGAGCTCCTGGAGCAGGAAGCTAGCGAGCCAAGCGATGGCCACCCTGAACGTTTTAACCTGATAACGCCAAATTCTCATTGCCCAAAATGTGATAAAGAGATCAAGCCTTGGGAGAATATCCCTCTGATTAGCTATCTGGCTTTAGGGGGTAAGTGTTCTCGCTGCAAGAACCCTATTTCGCCTCGCTACCCCCTGGTTGAACTGGTAACTGGGCTGCTTACCTTGCTACTCGCCTGGGAGTTAGGCGCCGGGTGGCCAATGGCTTTAGCCTCTCTGCTGCTGTGGGCCCTGGTGTCGCTAACCATGATCGATATCGATCATCAACTGCTGCCCGATAACATCACACTCCCCCTGCTCTGGCTGGGCCTTTTTGCCAACAGCTTCGGCCTTTTCACCTCTCTTAATGATGCGGTATTGGGTGCCATTGCTGGCTATCTCAGCCTCTGGTCTGTTTTCTGGCTATTCAAGATTCTGACCGGCAAGGAGGGTATGGGGTATGGCGATTTTAAGTTGCTTGCCGCCCTCGGGGCCTGGCTGGGTTGGCAGGCTCTGCCGTTAATCATCCTTCTCTCATCAGTCGTTGGTGCTGTACTGGGGATTCTGATGATCAGCATCCAGGGCCGAGATCGAGCCACTCCGATTCCCTTTGGTCCCTATCTGGCCATTGCCGGCTTTATTGCCCTACTCTACGGCGACACCATCACCAGCAGCTACCTGCAACTTCTGCGCTAGCTCTGGTACTCTTGCCACCTTTAACCTTTAGCTGCAGAACTATAGGTTTGCAGTAACCTATCGATTACCTTGAAGAGCGAAAAAATGTACCTTGTAGGTGTGACTGGTGGCATTGGCAGCGGAAAAAGCGCCGTGTCCGATTACCTTGCCAGCAAAGGCATTACTGTGGTCGATGCTGACCTTGCCGCGCGTGTTGCCGTCGAACCCGGACGACCAGGCCTACAAACCATTGCCCAGCATTTTGGTCAGGATATTCTGCTTACCAACGGTAACCTCGACCGAGCGGCTCTGCGAGCGAGAATCTTCGAGGATACAAGCGAGCGTCAATGGCTTGAATCCCTGCTGCACCCGCTTATAGCCCAGGAGATCCAGGCTCAAATTGCCTCGAGCCAATCGCCTTATACCATCCTGGCATCGCCATTGTTACTGGAAACCTCGCAACATGAATGGGTCGATCGAATACTGATAGTGGATGTACCCCAAGCCCTGCAATTATCACGCACCATGGCCAGAGATGGGAACACTGAAGCGCAGGTGCAGGCCATTATGGACGCTCAACTCGGCCGCGAAGCTCGCCTCAAACACGCCGATGACCGGGTGGATAACAGCGCAGACATTACCCATCTGCATAAACAGCTCGACCAACTCCACCAACAGTACCTGCGCTACGCTAGCGAAAGCGTTTCCGGAGACAACAATGACCGTTAAGTGCCCACAGTGCCAAAAGCCCTCAAAGTGGGATTCAAAGAACCCCTTCCGCCCTTTCTGTAGCGAGCGCTGCAAGCTGATCGATTTTGGCTCCTGGGCTAACGAAGAGAATCGCATCGCCGGAGACCCTGAATTTGACGACCTTCTCTCTGGCGAGCTCAATAGCGACAATATTTATCCCTTCCCCGGTGAGTAAAGCCCAATTCTCAGTGCAAGCGATCTTCCATACCAGCCCGGCAGGTTAAATCATGCATCAATATGTGGACCACGCTCTTCCACAACGACGATCTCGGGCTGGATTACCATCGGCCAGAAAATCGACACCCACAGCAACTTACCCCAGTCTGAGAACCGCGACGGTCGAGGCCGAAAATCACAGTGCTGCACCAGATAGCCCAACCCTATGCCAAACCAGGCACTGAAAATAAAACTGATGGCGTGATTACCCATCAATGTCCCTAGTTGCCAGCTAACAACCGAGACAAAAGTGTAAAGACCCAGATAACAAAAATAACGAAGCATTAAATGGCTCATGTCGTATTCCCATTGTAATGGCGCTCAATTCGACCCTAGAACAGCCTTCGCAAAGACGCCAATGCGCCTTGTACGTACAGAACCGATCACTTTATGATCAAAAAAGTCGCAACTCCGAGCAGTGAATTCGTCGCGACAAAGCGAGCTAACCCGTTGATATAAAAAACAATAGGCAGGTCAAAAACGTCCAGAAATGAATAATACGACCTGTCATTGACTCGTTTTGAGCAAAACGAGGAGAGATATTAGACTTTAGTCTTATACAATAAAAATCTGAAAATGCCAGTTTTTTTCTCTTAAGAGCTCAATAAGCAGCCAATCAGGATCGTCTACACTGAGTACATTATGAGTTGAGGAGAGATGTATGGCACTGCAGGAAGAGTTTCACAACTATTATGAAAAGCTGGTGGTGGCCGATCTTCAGGACCGATTTTCAGACCAGGCTGAGCTCAGCCCCCTATTCGCTGATATTGCCTGCGTCGCACTGAATCACCTTCCGCCACGTTATATTCACTACGATATTGATATGGCTTACTACCTTTCTCCGGAGGAGAAGAAAGAGATGGATGATAAAGTGTCTTTGGCGGTTAATCAGGCCGTTGATTTTGTCGCCAGCAAAAAACGCGAAGCCTGAGATCATCGTCGAAAAACAGAGTTAAATCTGGAAGCGCTCAAAAAAAGGGAGGCCATTGCCTCCCTTTTTCCTTTCACAGCAGCGGTTATTTCACTTCAACCTCTTGCACTTTGGCCGCTTCGGCAATCTTCTTTTGCCAAAAAGCCGGCCCGGTTTGATGCACCGAGGTACCGTTGACATCAACCGCGACGGTTACTGGCATATCCTCAACATCAAACTCGTAGATCGCTTCCATGCCGAGTTCGGGGAAAGCCACCACCTCTGCCTGTTTGATGGCCTTGGCTACCAGGTAAGCAGCACCACCGACAGCCATCAGATAGCTGGCCTTGAATTCTTTGATGGCTTCGATCGCCACAGGGCCCCGTTCCGCTTTACCAATCATCCCCATCAAACCGGTTTGATCCAGCATGGTGTGGGTGAACTTATCCATTCGGGTTGAAGTGGTCGGCCCGGCTGGCCCCATAACCTCATCCCGAACCGGATCAACCGGGCCGACATAATAGATAAAGCGGTCGCGCAAGCTAACCGGTAGTTCCTCACCCTTGGCCATCATATCAATCATTCTCTTATGGGCCGCATCGCGCCCGGTCAGCATTTTACCGCTGAGCAACAGGGTATCCCCAGGTTGCCAATCAGCCATCTCTTCCCGTGTTACCGTATCAAGGTTGACCTTGCGGGCCGTAGGTCCGGCGTCCCAGGTAATTTCCGGCCATTGGTCTAGCTGTGGCGCTTTCTGCAAAGCGGGTCCACTGCCATCGAGTTCAAAATGGGTATGGCGGGTAGCCGCGCAGTTAGGAATCATGCAAACCGGCAACGACGCCGCATGAGTAGGGTAATCCTTGATCTTGACGTCCAGCACAGTGGTCAGCCCACCAAGCCCCTGAGAGCCAATGCCCAATGCGTTGACCTTATCCATAATTTCCAGACGCAGCTCTTCCACCCGATTCTGGGGGCCGCGTTGGCGAAGCTCATGAATATCGATCGGATCCATCAACGATTCTTTAGCCAATACCGCCGCTTTTTCGGCAGTACCTCCAATGCCCAGGCCAAGCATTCCTGGCGGACACCAGCCCGCGCCCATGGTAGGCACGGTGTTGACTACCCAATCGACGATGCTATCGCTGGGGTTGAGCATCACCATTTTGGATTTATTTTCAGAGCCGCCGCCTTTCGCCGCGACCTGCACATCGACCGTATTACCCGCGACAATTTCAGTGTGTATAACTGCGGGAGTATTGTCCTTGGTATTTCGTCGAGCCCCGGCAGGGTCGGCCAAAATAGAAGCACGGAGCACATTATCGGGATGGGTGTAGGCCCGCCGAACCCCCTCGTTGACCATCTCATTAACGGTCATATCGGCATCCCATTGCACATCCATACCAACTTTCAGGAACACGGTCACAATACCGGTATCCTGACAAATAGGCCGCTGGCCCTCCGCACACATACGGGAATTCAGCAAAATTTGCGCCATAGAATCCTTCGCAGCCTGGGACTCTTCTCTCTCATAAGCTTCATGAACCGCCTGGATAAAATCCAGAGGATGATAATAAGAGATAAACTGCAGCGCATCGGCCACGCTATCAATGAAGTCATCTTGACGAATCAGGGTCATACCGGAGGCTCCTAAGGTACCTTGCTCGTCACTCGCCGGGTGCTGTACCCGTGCCGTGCCGAGTCATTAATGATCGATTGGGGCGCGCATTATACCACCATTCAGATCATCCATGAGCCCCAACCGTCTCGACCTTTGGGTTAGGCAGACCGCTTATGCTCCCTATAAAATATCGCCTACCAAGAATCACCAGGCGAAAGAATCCCCTCCTTCAATCTTCATCTGCCTCAGTCTTTTCTCACCGCCTCGCACCCTTTGGTCGCTTGCCGTAGACTGGCGCGATAAAATGGCCAATCGCAGATCTTCTATGCCCAACATCACCTTTGAAGGCAAAAACATCAACATAAATGCCGGTGACAACCTGCTCCAGGCGCTGATTCAAGCGAAAACGAATCCCACTTATTCCTGTCTGGCCGGCCAATGTCACAGCTGTCTGTTACAGGCTCCATCCGGGATCATTCCACCACAAGCACAACAAGGGCTCAGTCCCCAACAATGCGAGCGAAACCTATTGTTGGCTTGTCAGTGCCATCCGGAGCATGATCTGGAGTTACAACGCCCCCAGGCCCGAACCAAAACCGATGCCATGATCTCCGGATTAAGGCAACTAAGCCCTGAGGTGACCGAATTAACCCTGTCACCGCGAACCGTTTTCCCCTATCGTCCCGGACAACACACGACCATCTGGCGCGGACCTTACCTAAAGCGCTGTTATTCACTAGCCAGCGTACCCGAGCAAGAAACCGACCTAGTGTTTCATATCCAGCATCATCCCGAGGGACAGTTTAGTACCTGGATCCACCAGCAAGCCCGCGAGGGAGATCTGTTGCAACTGGGAACAGCTATTGGAAATTGCCATTACCATCCCCAATACGCTTCTCGCCCCCTGGTATTGATCGGCTTCGGATCAGGTCTAGGTCCGCTATACGGTATTTTACGCGACGCCATTGAACACCAGCACCGTGGCAATATGGCCCTGTTTCATATGGCTGAAGAAGAGCAACCCCATTACCTTCAATCGGAATTAAATCATCTGTCAGAGCAATACAAACTGGCTTACAGCAGGCTGGTAGAAGGGTCCAACCCCACTGAAGCCGTGAATCAGCATCTTAAGCAATGCCCGGTGTCCCCTGTCATCGCCTACCTGTGCGGACCGGCGGCCCAGGTCAAAGCCTGTCAACGTCTATTGCTCAACAGCGGGTTGGTCGCCGAGCATATTTTTACCGAATGCTTTACCGATACCCAGATCCAGAAAGATGGACAAAACATATAGTTGACGCATCAACTATATCGCTCTAACCTGCGCTAAAACAAAAAGGGAGTAGTATCATGAGCGAAGCCATCGAATGCTCTGCCGATGACGGGATCATGCAGATCCGCATCAACCGCGAAGCACGTAAAAACGCCTTAACCCACGATATGTACAGCCGCATGTACGAAGCGGTAGAAGAGGCAGAACAAAACCCCAAGATTCGCGTCACCTTAATCCATGGCAGTGAAACCAGCTTTTGCGCTGGCAACGATATTATGGATTTTATACAAAACCCACCGCAAGGTGATGAGGCCCCCGTATTTAAGTTTCTGCGCGCCATATCAACCGCCCGCAAGCCATTGATTGCCGCGGTTAATGGCTCCGCAGTAGGGATTGGCACAACCATGCTACTGCATTGCGACCTTGTCTACGCCGACGACAACGCCATGTTGCAGATGCCGTTTGCCAACCTCGCTCTCTGTCCAGAAGCGGCTTCGAGCCTATTGGTGCCACAGATTGTAGGGCAGAGAAAAGCCGCTGAACTCTTGTTACTCGGAAAAAAGATGGACGCCGATACGGCAAAAGAGCTGGGTTTCGTCAACCAGGTCACGGCTCCGGACCAGTCCCTGACGATCGCGCTCGAAAGCGCCCGCAAAATTGCCTCGATGGCGCCTGCTGCGATTCGCCTGACCAAGGAATTGATGAAGCAGCCACAGGAAGAACAGGTTCAGCAGGTAATACAGCGGGAAGGCGCAGCCTTCAGCGAACGACTGACCTCCGAAGAAGCCAAGGAAGCGTTCACTGCCTTTTTGCAAAAACGTCCCGCCGATTTTAGCCGCTTCGAATAAGTTTTATCAGTCGCCATACCAGATTCTGTTGCTACTGGTATGGTACCCAAGGCGCGTATCGCGCGCCTAACAGGTTACTAAATAGCGACAGCAAGGCGGCCCTATCTTCCGTAGGGCTCCAGACCACAACCTTGCCGCTGACCAAAATAGCTGGCCCTTTGGGTCCGCCCCAGGCCACTGACCTGCACCCAGCGCTGCTGGGTATTCAGCTCGACATCACTAATAGGAATCCACTGCTCCGCATAGGCATGGCAAAAGGCTTCGTCGTTGCCCATCACGAAATAACAGGAGCAAAACTCTTTGGCATAGTAAGAAGAGATAATATCCGGAAACGCGACCACAAAATGCCAACGCGGCTGGGCCCACAAACCTGCCACCAAAATACCCAGCAAAACCACCAGAGTTAGAATTCGCCGCTTCATTGTCTGGCCTCCCTATCACCGAAGGCAGCCACAATCAGTGACAGAAACAGGTTCCGGTTAAAGCTGCCGTCACGATCATCACCCGTCCGGGCAATAACCAGATCCAGCGAAGGAATCACAAAAATATACTGCCCCCAGTGCCCCCAGGCCGTGTAGGTATCGGCTGGCGCATCGGGCCAGGCCAATGGCTGCCCCTGAGACTCCACCCCGCTGTTTACCCACCAATGAGCGCCGGGGTGACTATCATCTTCAGCCATTACTGGTTCGTTACCATAGGCTGGCGCCAACGTACTGGAAAATTGCACCCAATCCTCACTCAACAACTGTTCACCGTTCCAATTCCCCTTGCGCAAGAAAAGATAACCCAGTCGTGCCATATCCCGTGGAGTTGCATACAGGTAGGATGAGCCAACGTAAGTGCCACTGGCATCCTGCTCCCAGGTAACATTGCTCATTCCTAAAGGCTCAAACAGGGCCTGCCAGGGGAAGTCGGGGTAATCGGACTCACCGACAACGCCTCTCAGAGTGGCTGACAGCAGATTGGTATCACCACTGGAGTAGTTATGCCATTGCCCGGGTCGCGTTTTAATCGGATGTCGAGCGGTCCAGGCGGCCATATCATCACGACCCAGGGTGTACAGCATAGCGACCACGGAGGATGTCAGCGGTGAGGCTTCATAGGTCTCTGCCCAGTCCAGCCCCGACGTCCAATGCAGTAAATGCTCAATACGAATCTCGTCGTAGCCTTCCTGCTTAAATAATGGGTAGTAGTCTGACACCGAATCACTCCGCTTTAGCAATCCCCGGTGTTCAGCCACGCCATAAAGCGCATTGATAAAGCTTTTTGAAACCGACCAGGTCAGGTGAGGTTTCTGGGCATCATAGGGCGCCTGGTACTGCTCCAGAACAACTTTGCCCCCTCGAATAATCACCAAGCCATCGCTTCTCACCCCTTTTCGATCCGGCGCTCTTGGGTTAGGAAAACTGTATTCAAGCAGTTTATTAATAGCCGCATCAGGAGTGGCCAGATTACTTTCCCAGTCAGGTGATGGGAACGTTGTATTCGCCATCAGCGGTGAGAGGTATGCCATTCCTAGCCACACACCAGCGAGCTTCAGTACCGTTCGTAAGATCATGAGGGTAATTCTCCGAGCAATTCCGGGGGCTAGATCTTCAGTTATGGCGTCGAGGTCCGTTGCATTCGAATCATTCCGTGCCGATTTGCAGGACGATCAACCACAATGTCAAAGCCATACGGATGCCACCAGGTCATTTGTTCATCGGTTACCTCACACTCCACAGGCAGGTCGAAACAGTCATCGGTAAAGGCTAACACCTCGGCCACCAGCGACCCTTCCAAGGGCAGGCCTGGCTCGCACAACAGTCGATCGATCAGCAACGCTTCACTTGGGCTATCAGGTAAACAGATTCGACCATAGGCGATCAGCCCCTGATCTGCAGCGAGTGCAAACAGATGCCAGGCCAAAGGATCTCTGCCATCGGCATCCACTTGCTGAAGCGAATTCTGGCGAAGCAAGTGGCGCTGGCGAAAGCTCATCAACGAGTAAAGTTCATCAGTACTCAGCTGATGAAATTCACGGCGTACCCAGTTAATTTGCGACCGCATGCAAGACTCCTTAACATCGAAGGTCTTACTATACTGTAAGCAAGGAAGGAACCGAACCCATGCCGAGGATCAGTGTGTACACAAGTATCTTGCCCCAACAGGGAACATCACTACTTATCGGGCTAAGTCTTGCCCTGCTTATTATACTAGGAGGATGTGCTTCGATTCAGAAAGAGCCTCCCTTGACTCTACGCTGCCAACTTGATGGCACCGATGATATCTTCCTCTTTTATGACAACATGAAAATAGCAGAAAGCGAGCATTACTTAGTATTTCAACAAATCAAGGGCCTGGTCATAGCCGTAGTAGACAAACAATCACTTCGTTTCAATCGGCTGACGAACCTTAACCTAACCGGCAGTCCCTATCCTCCCACCTTCCTCAGTGGTCAATGCCGCTACATGGGCGTAGGGGAATAAATGGACTCACCGTTAACCCATACACAACCTGCGCCAGGTCTCCTGCAGTAACCATGCATCATTTTCAGCACGATGTAGCACAACCGATTCCTGGCTGACAATCTCGCCCTTGGTGTGCTTCCATTGCCGTTGCTGCTCTTCGTTAAGCAATGTAGAAACTGAACGCAATTCAAAAGCGGCAGCAAACCCTGCAGCATCAAACAAACGCTGCTGCCAATAAGCATCATAGGGTAAACCATCACAGTAGAGCGTCTGACGAGGTAGCTGTCGATTCAACTCGGCCGCCACATCTTGAACCGAATCCCCTTCATCTTGTAACAATGATCTTGGAATATTGTGGATGGTTGCCGACACCGGATCCCAATCAATCCAGTGAGGTTCAGGTCGAATCAGCCAACCCCGCCGGGAACCATCAGCCAGGACAATACCCACCTCAATAGGGTAGCTGCCTTCGTGCAAACTGGAGGCCTCATAATCAATAAAAAGCGGTACTTGCATGCTTGTCTTCCTGACGGTTCCTCATCAACTGCGTGCGTAGCTGGCATGAATAGAGTAAAACTACTACCCAATGCTCTGCGCGACTATTATAACTGACCGGTAAAAGCCAAAAATCTCCCCAGTTCTGTGACTTGTTGCGGGGTAAAACAGACCAGCCGATCACTCTATATGACCTGGATCAAAACAAACGAAAATGGCCCACATAAAGGCTACAAAACCCAGTGAATACGAGCCGAATAACCTTGATAATTGTCATGTTATTACATTAGACCTTGATATAGTGTCTGCTATAAATATAAGTAGGCTTTTGAAAGATAACGAAAGCCAACCTGATGAGCGAAGTATAGATGTCTACAGCTGTTGACCAGAGTAAACGCTCGTTGCTACGAGGAAAGCGTAGCGCGGTGAGTTTTCCTGTGCGTCCGCCCTGGAGTCAAACAGAGCCGCAGTTCATTGATCTCTGTTCACGCTGTGGTGATTGCCTGCCAAACTGCGAGACCGGCATTCTTGTCAAAGGCGATGGCGGATTTCCCACAGTGGACTTTTCCCGTGGCGAATGCACCTTTTGTCAACATTGTGTTAGCGCCTGCAAAACGGGGGCACTATCTGCCAGCATCACCCCACCCTGGCAGCTTAAGGCACAAATCAACCCGCTATGCCTCACCCATCAACAGGTAGTTTGCCGCAGCTGCGCCGATCAATGCGAAACCCGCGCCATTCGTTTCACACCAGTTAGCGGCGAGGTGGCCAAGCCACTCATAACCGCCGACCTCTGCACGGGTTGTGGGGCATGTTTTGATGTATGCCCAACTCGGGCAATTCAACTCACCAATACAACATCACAAGGAGACAGCCTTCATGCCGGAATCTGATAGTCGCCTAGGCACCATCCCATCCAACCCGGTACCTCAGGATTACCCCCGGGAAAGCTACAACGTGAGTGGGCTGGTGGTTATGTGTCGTCCGTTGAATGTCGACGCCGTCAGCGCAGCACTCAACGCTATGACCGGTGTAGAAGTTCACGCCAGTAACGAGCAGGGAAAGCTAGTCGTTACTGTCGAGGAAATGGCTGGCGAGCAAACCATGATTGATCGCATCACCCTCATACAAAACCAATCAGGAGTCATCAGTGCCTCGCTGGTCTATAACCAGATCGATGCCCAGCAGGACTTGGATAATAACGTGGAGACAACACCATGAAACAAACCCGAAGAGACTTTATAAAAAGCCAGGCGGTGGTCGCCACGGCAGCCGCTGCAGGCGTCAGTTTACCTGCATCAGCTACCAATCTGATTACCAGTTCCAAGGAATCAGAGATCCAGTGGGATAAGGCGCCTTGCCGATTCTGCGGCACCGGCTGTAGTGTATTGGTAGGAACCAAGCAGGGCCGAGTGGTTGCCACCCAAGGCGATCCTGACGCCCCCGTCAACAAGGGCCTGAACTGCATCAAGGGCTACTTCCTGTCCAAGATTATGTACGGCGAGGACCGACTGACCCAGCCACTGCTGCGAATGTCGAACGGCAAGTTCGATAAAGAAGGACAATTTACCCCGATCAGCTGGGATCAAGCCTTTGACATCATGGCCGAGAAGTGGAAGACCGCCCTGGCCAAGGATAAAGAAGCCAACAAGGGTGTGCCCGTTGAGAAGATGACTTCCACCGTCGGCATGTTCGGTTCCGGACAGTGGACTGTCTGGGAAGGCTATGCGGCTTCCAAGTTGATGAAGGCCGGTTTTCGCTCTAATCACATCGACCCCAACGCCCGTCACTGCATGGCTTCCGCGGTAGGTGGCTTTATGCGCACCTTTGGCATCGATGAGCCAATGGGTTGCTACGATGATATGGAAAAAGCCGACGCCTTTGTTTTATGGGGCTCCAATATGGCCGAGATGCATCCCATCCTCTGGTCACGTATTACCGATCGTCGGCTGAGCGCCGAGCACGTTCGTGTCGCTGTGCTCTCTACCTTCGAGCATCGTAGCTTCGAGCTGGCGGACAATCCGATGATTTTCACGCCACAAACGGATATGGTCATTCTGAACTACATCTGTAATTACATTATCCAATCCGGCAATGTGAATCAGGAGTTCGTCAAGAAGCATACCAATTTCCGCAAAGGTGTTACCGATATCGGTTACGGTCTGCGTCCCGAGCACCCTCTGCAAAAGGCCGCGGCCAACCCCAACAAAGGTGGCTCTACCGAGATCACGTTTGACGAATTTGCCGAGTTTGTCTCCGAGTACACACTCGACAAGGCGCATGAAATGAGCGGCGTGCCCAAAAAGAACCTGGAAGAACTCGCCAAGCTTTATGCCGACCCCGATGTGAAGCTGATGTCACTCTGGACCATGGGTGTTAACCAGCATACACGTGGTGTCTGGACCAACAACATGCTCTACAACGTGCACCTGTTGACCGGCAAGATCTCCACTCCCGGTAGCGGTCCTTTCTCTCTCACTGGACAGCCTTCCGCTTGTGGTACCGCCCGGGAAGTCGGCACCTTCGCCCACCGTCTGCCTGCCGATATGGTGGTGAAGAAAAAGGCCCACCGTGATATTACCGAGAAGCTCTGGAAACTGCCCGAAGGCACCATTCCTGGCAAAGTGGGTTACCACGCTGTATTGCAAAACCGCATGCTCAAAGATGGCAAGCTCAACGCCTATTGGGTGATGTGTAACAACAACATGCAGACTGCCCCCAACATGAATGAAGAGGGCCTGCCCGGTTATCGTAATCCTGATAACTTCATTGTTGTGTCTGACCCCTATCCGACCGTCACGGCTCAGGCAGCGGATCTGGTCCTGCCAACCGCCATGTGGGTTGAGAAAGAAGGGGCGTACGGTAACGCCGAGCGTCGGACCCAGTTCTGGTACGAACAGATTGCCCCTCCTGGTGAGGCCAAATCTGACCTCTGGCAGCTGATGGAGTTCTCCAAGCGCTTCACCACAGAAGAGGTCTGGAGTGAGGATCTACTCGCCAAGATGCCCGAATACCGCGGCAAGACTCTATTTGATGTGCTGTACAAGAACGGTCAGGTGGACAAGTACTCCAACGACGAGCTCAATCCCAACAAGGGTAACCATGAGTCAAAAGATTTTGGCTTCTATGCCCAGAAAGGCCTGTTCGAAGAATACGCCGAGTTTGGTCGAGGTCATGCACACGATCTGGCACCTTTCGAGCAATACCACCAGTCTCGAGGCCTACGCTGGCCTGTAGTGGATGGCAAGGAGACCCTGTGGCGTTTCCGTGAAGGCTATGACCCCTACGTCAAAGAAGGGGAAGACTTCAAGTTCTACGGCAAACCCGACGGCAAGGCCTGGATCTTCGCCCTGCCTTATGAGCCGCCTGCCGAGTCTCCAGACGACGAATATGACCTGTGGCTCTCCACCGGTCGCGTACTGGAACACTGGCACTCCGGCACCATGACTCGCCGGGTTCCTGAACTCTATCGCTCCTTCCCGGATGCCGTGATCTACATGCACCCCGAGGATGCCCAGGCACGCGGCGTTCGCCGAGGACAGGAAGTGAAACTGGTCTCGCGCCGTGGCGAGGTACGTAGCCGAGTGGAAACCCGCGGCCGTAACCGACCACCCAAAGGCTTGGTATTCATGCCATTTTTCGACGCCAAACAGCTGACCAACAAAGTCACGCTGGACGCTACCGATCCGCTTTCTAAAGAGACGGATTACAAAAAGTGCGCCGTTAAAGTGGTCAAGGTCTAATCCATTTTCAGGAACAAGTAACAGAGCAGATATCCCATGAGCAGCAAGCAAGACACCAAACGCAACTCATTAAGCCGCCGTCAGTTTATGGCTGATTCGGCGCGAGCGGCCTGTGGTGTCACGCTTGCAGGACTGGGGCTATCCCTCTATGGAGAATCGGCTAAAGTGCATGCCACCCAGGCACTGCGCCCACCCGGAGCACTTCCAGAGAGGGATTTTCTCGGCGCCTGCGTGCGTTGCGGCCTCTGTGTACGTGACTGCCCCTGGGATACGCTTAAGTTGGGTCGAATGCTGGATCCGGTAGCAACCGGTACGCCTTATTTCGATGCTCGCGATATCCCTTGCGAGATGTGTGAGGACATTCCTTGCGTCAAAGTCTGTCCCAGTGGCGCGCTGGATCCTGCTCTCGAGGAGATCGACGATTCCCGAATGGGTCTTGCAGTACTGATCGACAACGAAACCTGCCTCAACATGCAGGGCCTGCGTTGTGACGTCTGCTACCGGGTGTGTCCTCTGATCAACGAGGCTATTACGCTCGAAATGCAGCGTAATGAACGCACGGGGGCTCATGCGCGCTTTGTACCGACCGTTCATTCCGATCATTGTACGGGGTGCGGTAAGTGCGAACATGCTTGCGTTTTGGAAGAGGCTGCCATCAAGGTGGTGCCCCACTCGCTCGCCAAGGGTGAATTGGGTAGCCATTACCGATGGGGTTGGGAAGAGAAGGATAGAGCTGGCGGATCCCTGATCCCCGAAGCGCTTGACCTACCCGACCGGATGCCTCTGGACGGAGGTAAGTTATGAACGCTCCGATCGGTATGGCGGCCATCGAGAAGAAAGGATGGTGGGCTAGCCACCGCTTCCTTCTGCTGAGGCGGCTCGCACAAGCGAGCCTGATCGGTTTGTTTCTGCTCGGCCCTCTGGCCGGTGTATGGGTGCTGAAAGGCAACCTGAGCGCCAGCCTGCTGCTTGATACGATCCCCTTCAGCGATCCTCTGGTTTGGCTGCAAACCTTGTTTGCAGGCCATACACTGGAGTGGAGCCTGGGCTTGGGGGCCCTGGTGGTCACCGGGATGTATCTGCTGGTCGGCGGTCGCGTGTTCTGCTCGTGGGCTTGCCCGGTCAATCCAGTTACTGATAGCGCCAACTGGCTACGAACCAAACTGGGGCTTAACCGCTCCGGCAAACTGTCCCGTTCGTTGCGTTTCTGGATGCTGGGTATGACTCTGATCCTACCCTTGCTGACCGGCATGTTGCTGTGGGAATTGATCAACCCGGTGTCGTTGCTGATGCGAGGTATTGTCTACGGTATGGGGGTGGGATGGTTGCTGATCGCAGCAATCTTTGCCTTTGATCTGTTGATGATACGTCGCGGATGGTGCGGACACCTGTGCCCTCTAGGCGCGTTTTATACGCTACTCGGGCGTGTCAGCCCATTGCGAGTGAATGCCAGCAAACGCAACGAATGCAACAACTGCATGGATTGCTTTGCCGTCTGCCCGGAACCCCAGGTGATCAAACCCGCGCTTAAAGGCCAAAGTACCGGCGCCAGCACTGTTATTCTTGCTCCTGAATGTACCAACTGTGGTCGCTGCATCGACGTATGCGGCGAGTCTGTTTTTGAGTTTTCTACCCGATTTGCCAATAAGGCGGAGACACAATCATGAAAAAAATCTTCCCCGTGATAACCGGTATACTCACCCTGCTGTTTTCCCTGCAATACGCTAATGCAGAGGAGATCGGTGACACAGGCGGTCTGAATTCGCTTCGCAGCACGATGCTCGATAGCGAAAAAGCCGCCGATGACCTCAAGCGCATCCCTAAAGACAGGGATACCTTTGAGCGAGACTACCTGCATCAACCCCCCCTGATTCCCCATCAGGTTCGTGGTTATAAAGTAAACATCAACAGTAACAAGTGCCTTTCCTGCCATAGTTGGGCAAACTATAAGAAAGCAGGGGCAACCAAAATCAGCCTGACCCATTTCGAAACTCGCGATGGTCAGCAGCTTTCTGACGTGTCACCACGTCGCTATTTCTGCTCCCAATGCCACGTTCCGCAGGCTGATGCCAAGCCATTGCTGGACAATCAGTTCAGATCGGTAGATGCGCTTAACTAAGCAACGCATCAGATACCGTTATTATCGGCTTTAAGGAGTAGACAATGGCTAAAGAAAGCATCATAAAACGCTACTGGCGGCTGCTCACGACCCCTGCCCGGGTCGCGATGGGCGTCATTCTGGCGATCGGTTTTACGGCAGGTATTATTTTCTGGGGTGGTTTTAACACCGGCCTGGAAGTCACTAATACCGAAGAGTTTTGTATCGGTTGTCACGAAATGAAAAACAACGTGTACGAGGAGTACAAAGAAACCATTCACTACAGCAACCGCTCTGGTGTCCGTGCTACTTGCCCTGACTGTCACGTTCCGAAAAAGTGGACCGACAAAATTATTCGCAAGATTGCTGCAAGTAAGGAAGTCTGGGGCAAGCTAACCGGCTATATCGACACTCGAGAGAAGTTTGTTGCCGAGCGTAAGCACCTCGCCATGCGGGAATGGAAACGCCTGAAGGACAACGATTCACTGGAGTGCCGTAACTGCCACAACTTTGAATATATGGACTTTAGCGAACAGGGTCGCCGAGCCGTTAAACAACATGATACGGCGCTGGCATCAGGTGATAAAACCTGTATCGATTGTCACAAAGGTATCGCCCACGAACTGCCTGACATGAGCGATGTAGAAGGCTGGAACTAGGAGAGCCCTTATGAGTGCAATGGAATCATTAATCTGGACCCTGCTAGGCTACGCGGCTATGCCAACAATTTTTATTGCCGGTTTTGTCGTTGTGGCTATTTTCACCTGCTTTTTGCTGGATCTGACCGGAAACAGCAACGAGTAGATAACTCTTAGCAGGCTACCAAGGTCAGCGAACCAGTTCACTTATCGGGTTCGCTGCCTTGCCTAAACTCCTCACCTTCACATAAACTGACTGGGTTAACCGCCTCGGAGAGCACTTCGCTTGCCTCAGTTTTGTGTCGTTTTTCGACTTGCTATTTTTAGCCTGCTGAGCTGTTTTGTCAGCAGCACTTCTGCCCATGCGCAACAAGCCTGCCAGGAGGTCAAGGTATCGGGTCATGCTAACCTGCCTCCTTTGTCCTGGTATGCAAACGACACGCTGCATGGCGCAGGCATGATGGCCTTACGCAAGATCCTGGCGAAAGAAAACATTCGAATCATTCCGGTCGAGCCCGGTAGCCCCCAGCGACTGACCAAAGCCCTCAAAGAGGGGCGCGTCGACATCACCCTTACCGCCACCAATGAAGTCGTTGATCTGCGTACTGTCAATCTTATTGCTCCCACCCTCTATACCACGAATTATCTGGTATTGGTGAGGAAGGATTCTGATCATGTACCTCAGTCCTGGGATGACCTTAAATCACTCAGAGGCGTGGTTCCGAGAGAGCTGGATCTGGGCAACAGCTTTGAGAAATTCGCCGAAAAGAACCTGCCTATCAGCCGCGTACACCGAGCACAGCAAGGGCTGCTAATGCTAAAAGCCAAGCGTGTCGATTATGCCATCTATCCGCTCATACAAGCCGACCTGTTGGTATCCCTCTACAACTACGAAGGCACCCTTCGAAAAGCCCCGGTAGAGATATCCAGCCAGGATTTCTATCTGGGGGTCTCAAAACACATTGACTGCCGACTTCCTCTGGATAGAATCACAGCCGAATTACAGAACATGCACAAGGGCGCTGAGATCGATCGCCTGGCTAACGATGCCCTCTATCAATGGATGGGCTTGCACCTTTAACCGGCACTAATATCAATCAGCAGCGCCCTGTTACCCGCTTTCGGCACCGCCTCGGCTCGATTACAATAACGCCCGCCACCCAGACTTTTCTACCCCCCTTTAATCATCTAAGAGCAAGATCACCATGGCTATTGAGCACTGTATTGTACATCGCCTCGACAAACGCACCGATGGCGACGAATCGATCTTAATTCCTCGCACCAGCTGCCTGCCAGTCACCCCTGAACTGGAAGGGCTTCTGGCCGACCTCACCCAAAGCTACAACAGCAAGAATGGTAAGGCTTATGGTTGCTTTAACGATGACAGCGAATTCTCCCAGCTGCTTAAATCGGCGTTATCGAATGAAATTGATTTTGTCGAATTTTCACGCGAAGCGATGAAACAGCTTAAAACCCAGATAGATCAGTCCAACTTTGCTACTGGCGGCTACCTGCTATTCATTCAGTATAAACAGGCTCTCACCGACTACTTAATGGTATTGATGCTCAACAATACCGATGCGGTGACTGTCGATGAGCAGCTGGAGATCAACAGCAGCCAGTACCTGGATCTATCACGCCTGCATATGGCTGCACGTATTAATATCGGCGAATGGCAAAATAATGCGACTGCAACTCGCTACATCTCGTTTCTCAAACCTCGTAACAACCGCAAGGTATCGGACTATTTCCGCGACTTTATTGGCTGCAACGAAACTGGCGACAGTAAAAAGGAAACCGAGCAGCTGCTGAGCACCTTTGAAGAATACTGCAACGAAGAAGCCTTTGAGAGCGACAAAGGTGAGGAACTTAAACGTAAAGCCTTTGAGTACTGCAATGACCAGGCAAAAAATGGTGAATCGGTTTTTATCAAAGAACTCTCCGGCTACCTTGACGAAGAGGAACCTGACCACTTTGCACGTTTTGTAAATACTCGTGACTACGATGTAGTAGAGGAAGTACAACCCGAGAAAAGCCAGCTGCAACAACTGGTTCGTTACAGCGGTCGAGCCAAGGGGCTTAGCCTCTCATTTAACGCTCATCACCTTGGAGACACCGTTCGGTACGATTCCGAGCAACAAACCCTGACAATCACTAACATCCCTGATAATCTCAAAAAGCAACTTCAGAAGCGGTCTGGTTAATATGAAACGAAACTCGATGATCGATCTCGCCTATTTCACGCCTCCTAGCCAGGGAGAACTGGAACTTCAGGCATTTGACCCGGGATACACCTTCAACGCCGATCGCACCATCGCTACCGAAGAGACCATCGCTTTTAATCAGGACATTATTAATTGGCAGGAACATCTGCACGCCGAAGGCCAACAAGGCCTGCTTTTGATCTACCAGGCAATGGACACGGCGGGTAAAGATAACAATATTCGAACACTGTTCGCCGGAGTAAACCCTCAGGGTATAGACATCCACAGCTTTAATACCGCCGGAAAAAAGGAGCGCCGTTTCGATGATTTACATCGATACCATAAGGCAACCCCGGCTAAAGGCGCCATCGGAGTCTTTAATCGCAGTTATTACGAGCCTCTGATCAACGACTATGCCCGAGGTAACGTTGATATCTCAGCGCTGATGAATCGTGCTCAACACCTTAACCATTTTGAATCCCTGATGCTGGATAGCAATATTCGCGTGGTGAAACTCTATCTGCATATCAGCCGCACCGAATATCGCCGCCGACTGACCAAACGATTGCAAACCCCCCAAGACCACTGGAAGCTGCATAAATCTGATCTGGATACCCATCGTTATTGGCACGACACCATTTCGGCGTATCAGAAAGTGATCAGCCTGACCCACAAACCCAAATCGCCCTGGTACATCATCCCTTCCAACAAACAGTGGTTCAGGGACTGGTTAATTGGCCATATCATCTGCAAGACCCTGCAACAGATGAATCCACAACGTCCTCAAACTACCCCGCCCTACAGCCTGGAAGACCTTGAAGCCCTCTATCAGGCAATAGACAACTAACCCTCAAATTCACACGAACCAGGAGCAGCAAGAGTCATCATTGTTGTTGCAAGCGGGGACTGGATTTATACAACCTTTACGTGCCAAGGCTCATAACGAACCCCGAAACGGTTATCGGATGTGTAGCGAATATCCACATATCCCAGGTCCTGCAAGCGCTTATATTCATCCGTTTGGGCAAAATCTCGAGTAAAATTACGCTTGCCGTAACCTATTTTGCCCACGTCAAAATCACCAATCGCATGATAAGAATGACCAGGAGGTGCCAGCGAGCGAGAAGCCCTGGACAAATTGCCTTCCGCTTGCAAGGCCTTGGCCATAAACAAGTGGGTTTGTTTAACCATGCCACGAATGCCTGATGTCAGGACGATAGTCTCCCCAACATCCCGTCGCAAAGTTTGGTATAGCCGCTTGGAATCCCCTTTGTAGAGATAATGGCCCGTGTAGGGAATTTTCTCGATATCACGACCCGGAATAGTTGATGTCAAACGAGTAACGATTTTTTCTCCGTAAAAGCCATAATTCTGGGCATTAAACTCGAATAGCTCCTCGATAAGATCAAGCTGCTGCTTGGGGAAGTCGCCTTGTTTGGAGTAGCGATTCACCATTTTGATCATCTGATCAAAGCCAACCACATTGAAGTGACCGTGGCCAATAAGGCGCTGAGCATCATCCAGGCTTGCAAGGGTATCTTTCAATAACTGGGCACGTTCGGGAGACAGGTGAATATCGCCAATATGCTCATCGTCGAAATTTTGAATTTTAGAAAGATAGGCGCGATCTTCAGCAATTTCCTGCGGTTCTTGATGAACCACGACCGGCTTAACCGGTTCGGGAGCGACAACAACCGGCACCGGCTCGACCACGGTTGCGGGGCTCGCAGGCACGGCGGCAACCGGCGTAGAAATGGACCGATGATTGAGCTTACCCCAAAGGTACGCACTGGAAGCGGTCACCGCAGTACCAGCAAGCACACCTTCTAAAAATTCACGTCTTTTCACTACTTAACCTTGAGAAGCCTTTAAACTTCGCCGCTCGTCTTGAATATCGTTGCTAAAATTTACCGGGAAGGCCCAGCTCTACTAACTATACGACCTAATTCCCACCACTGACAACCAAAGGGCGACAGAACTCTATATTTTTTACAAAGAAAGAGTGAAAGCAGTCAACGAAATGACACAAACCCGTAAGAACCAGCAACAGCAAGGCTTAACGACAATTATCCATCACAAAATAAGGGCCATTAAAAAAGCAAATAGACGCATCCCCAGTGCATCTTGCAGCCCGCACTTAATCTTTAACAAGGTTCCAAATTACCCACAAGGGCCAACTTTTGCCTGCGAGACAACTGCTTGACTTCGTACTCCCGCCGACTGGCCGTACTGCGATCAGGGTGCGGCTCCTGATAAACCACTCGCAGAGGCTCCCGTCCCCGGAAAAAACGTGCTCCTTTGCCACTCGCGTGCTGCGCAAAACGCCGTTCTATGTTCGTCGTAATCCCCGTGTACAAACTCTGATCCGAACAGAGGATCACATACAGATACCAGGCGGATGGATCTGATGTTTCAGGCGGCTTTGACCGGGACACTGCTTTCCTTAGGGGCATTATCAGAATAATAACGAGCATGCATGCGCTGGCAATAGGCCAGCAAATTGTCGTGTGATCGACCAAACTCTTTTAGCGGCGACTCGAGCTCGCAGATAATTACGTTCGAGACGAAGGCGTAGACGATGGCATCGTAACTGCAAGGTTCATCACCGAATAGAAATAAATTATCACCCAACAGCGTTGATACTGCCCGCAAATCACGCTTGGCAGCCCAGTAAACATCTTGAGCATTATGCCGCCCCATGCCCTGTGAATGCAGATCTCGTTTGACCTTCAATCTCACAATCCCCGCCATAATACGACGTACAGGCAAAGGCATATGCCCCATAAAGTGATGACGCATGGCCTTCCAGTTCTGAGGGTCAACCCACCGGCTATACAACATGGCCCAATAGAGATGATCTTCCAGCATTTTACTGATGGCGTAGCCCAGTGCCCGCTGATCGGGGGTTAAGCCACGGTCCATCTCAACCTCAAAACACTGGCTGAGGTAATCCATGATAATGTCCGAGTCAGAGAGCACCACACCACCGTGCTTGATAAAGGGTAATTTGCCCTTGGGCCCACGGGTAGGATCCTTTTTTTCCTTAATACGGTAAGGAATACCCGCCATTTTCATCCATATTTCCAACTTCATACAAAACGGGCTGGGGCTGGGTAAACCGAAGGCCGGGCCAAAGCTGAACAGTTTGATCATAGGGGTCCCCTTTGCCGATTTTTTTTGCATTCAGATCTATTACAATCTTCTATAGTGCGCCAGCTGTCAATTCACAAGCGCCTTAATATTCGAGAGCCTCATGAATGAAATAATCATGCTGATTGCCGTCTGCGGCCTGGTACTGCTCTGGTACAGCGGCCTTAAAGCCCGAGAATGCGCGCTTCATGCGGCCCGCATCTACTGTAAACGGGCCCGGGTCCAACTACTGGACCAAACTGTACAGGTGACCCGACACCGATTCACTCGCTCAACTTCCGGGCAACTCACCCTTGCCCGTCGATATGGCTTCGAGTACTGTACCGACGGCGATGACCGTTATCAGGGGAGTGTTGAAGTCATTGGCAACCGAGCAGGAAATGTCTGGTTGCAAAGTAACGAACCTCATTCCAGGCACTCCGACCAACCACAGCCTACGCCACCCGCCAACGGGCAAAGCGCCGATATCATTCCCTTTAAAGCACCTAATCAGGATTCCTGACCCCATGCCAAAAGCTTGTGACCTCAAGAAAGGACAAGTCGTCGACGTCAACGGACAACCTTGTCAGGTCAAACTGATTGACGTCAAATCTCCCTCATCCAGGGGCGCCCAGACGCTTTATAAGGTCAGGTTTAGCAATGTCCGCACAGGGCAAAAGGTAGAGGGTAGTTACAGCGGCGACAACCTGCTTAAGGAGGTCGATCTGCTTAGGCGCCGAGCCTCATTTTTATATCGCGAAGATGATCTCTTCACCTTTATGGACAGCGAAGACTACAGTCAGCATATGCTGTCAGCCGAGCAGCTGGATGAACAGGTGGATTACCTCACTGACGGTCTGGAAGAGATCATGCTCTTACTGATCGAGGGACAACTGGCCGCCATCGAATTACCCGGCTCTATCACCATGGAGATTACCGATACCGCACCGGCTATTAAGGGCGCAACTGCCGCAGGTCGAACCAAACCTGCCACACTCAGCAGCGGTCTGGAGATCCAGGTGCCCGAGTATCTGGCCACCGGCGAGCAGGTTAAGGTGAACACCACCACCGGGAAATTTATGAGTCGAGTTTAAGCATGGCCATCTCCCTGCATAGCTACAATATTGTTCGGATCACCGATGGCCAACAGGTGCACAACTGCACGGTGATCAAAATGTGCTACGACTACGCGATCGTGAAATATCAAGGCGAATGCTACCGGGTACCCTACCACCTGATGGACCAGGTGGTAGGCCACGAATTGCTGATGCCGACAGATGCAGTCTAAGGCCTAACCAGGCTAATGCGCAGGAACCGTACGATCCTTAGCCCAATAACGTAACGCCGCAATATCCTCATCCATCACTACAGATAGCGCCTGGGTACTGCCCAGGGCTTGCTCCAATTGAATCTGTTGTAATTCGCCCCCATCATTTTCGGCACGATACAGCGCCGAGACCACTAACTGCTCCAGCTCGGCTCCGGAAAACCCCTCACTGAGTTCAGCCAACCTGGCCAGGTCAAAGACTGCAGGATCCTGATCACGCTTGTGCAGGTGAATCGACAGTATTTGCTCGCGAATCGCCGTATCGGGCAGGTCTACAAAGAAGATCTCATCCAGGCGCCCCTTACGAATTAACTCCGGCGGCAAACGGGAAATATCGTTAGAGGTGGCAACCAGAAACACTCGATTATTCCGCTCAGCCATCCAGGTCAACAGAGTCCCCAGAATGCGACGAGATGTGCCCTGGTCGTTATCACCGGAGGCGATGCTTTTCTCGATCTCATCGACCCATAACACCGCGGGAGCCATCGACTCGGCCAGCTGCAAGGCGCGACGTAAATTACGTTCGGTCTCACCAAAATACTTGTTGTACAAGACACCAAAATCAAGCCGCAACAACGGCAAATTCCAGACTCCCGCCACGGCCTTGGCCGCCAGGCTTTTACCACTGCCCTGCACGCCCAGCAACATAACCCCTTTAGGTATATCCGCGCCGTCCTGAGGTTCCAGGAAAGCGCTACGACGCTGCGACAACCAACCTTTAAAGGCTTCCAGTCCGCCCACATCGGCAAACTTCGCCGTATCAAATTCGTAGCTCAGCACATCGTCACGGTTAATCAGGGCAAACTTACTGCGCTTGAGCTCTTCTACATCGCTGGCATCAATCGCACCGTCATCGACAATTGCCGTCCGTGCCAGCTTTCGTGCCTCGCTCCAGGTCAATCCTCGCAAATGGTCCACCAGCTGGTTCAGGCTGCGACTGTCGGTCTTGACTCGCTGCTCCTGATTACGGCTCGACCACTGCTGGGCTTCCTCACGAATAATCCCCATCAACTGGGACTGGGACGGCATCGCCAATTCGAAGTGGGCGCCGTAATGGCGTAACTCTTCGGGCAAGCTAAGTGCATGACTCAGCAACACGACCCTGCTTCGTTGGGCCGCCTCACTCATCGCTATCTCTTTTAACAAGCGAATATGCAAAGGCTCATCCTTGAGGTAAGGATGAAAATCACACAGAACAAACAGCCCGCCGCCGGTATAAGCCCGTATATGCCGCAGCAATGCTTCCGGCTCTGTGTATTCCTGGCTATCCAGGCGCTCGCCAAATCCCAGTGACCGCAGGCCATCCGCTGCCGACCAACAAAACAACGATGTTGAACGCGCCATCGCCAACCGAGTCATCAACTGGAGCACCCTCGATTCATCCGGGCTCTCGATAACCAACAGGGATACCCCGGTTTCAAGCATCACTTCAAGATCGCGGACTTCTGCCTTCACATTACCTCCTGTAAACCGCTTAGGCGGATGTTTCCTGAAGCCGATAAGGGTAACATAGGCCCATATCACGAGGTGAATGAACATGAGCAGCAAACGACACTACAGCGCCCTTGACCAGTTACTGATTGGTGCCGATCAGGTACTGCGAACCCTCAGCCATTCGGCCAATACTGCGGAACGTCCTTCCCCGGCAGAGAGCCACCAGGAAAGCACACTGGATAAGGATGAGAAGCGTCACGTAGCGGGCCTGATGCGAGTCAACCATGCTGGAGAAGTTTGCGCTCAGGCGCTCTACCAGGGACAGGCCCTGACGGCCCGACTACCCGATGTTCGGGAGGCCATGAATGAGGCCGCACGCGAAGAGATTGACCATCTGGTGTGGTGTGAGCAGCGTTTGCAACAGCTGGGTAGTCGTACCAGCTTGCTGAACCCTGTGTGGTATGCGGCTTCCTTCTCTATCGGCGCACTGGCCGGAGCCCTGGGTGATAAATGGAGCCTGGGCTTCGTTGCCGCAACCGAGAACCAGGTCTGCGCGCATCTGGAATCTCACCTTGAAAAGCTTCCCGTCAGCGACCAGAAAAGTCGCGCCATACTAAAACAGATGAAAGATGACGAAGAGCGCCATGAGCAGATGGCAATGCAGGCAGGTGGTGCCGAGTTTCCAGCACCTGTACGAGCGGTTATGACGATGGTTTCAAAAGCGATGACCGCAAGCTCCTATCGCATTTAAGCGCAGAGCGTTCTGTCGACGGACTCAATGCTCAATCGAGTCCGTCACAGGCCATATTCTAGAGTTCTACAATTTTATAATCGTGAGTAATGGCCACTCCGGCTGCGCCGAGCATAATCGATGCCGAGCAATACTTCTCTGCCGACAATTCGACCGCGCGTTTAACCTGCGATTCCTTTAACGCGGTACCACTGACAACAAAATGCAAGTGAATGCTGGTAAACACCGACGGCACCGCATCCGCCCGCTCAGCACGGATCTCGACGCGACAATCATCAACCTGTTGGCGCGCTTTTTCCAGAATACCCACCACATCGATGGAAGAGCAGCCGCCAACACCTAACAACAGCATTTCCAGCGGACGAACCGCCTCGTTTCCTTCCTTGGCTCCATCCATCAAGACCCGGGCACCACTGCCAGCAACCCCTTCAAATTGACGATCTTTTAACCACTTAACTTCTACTTGCATGGCTCGCCTCACCCTCTACAGACTCTTTGAAGCGGGCAGAGTATCACCAAGCAAGCACAGTGCCCAGCGGCAGCCTTGGCGTTTTACCACCGGTGATCGGCAAAAAGTCGAAGCCTGTCAAAAGATAGGGTTACGGATTTTGTGAAAACTGGTACTCGTCACTCAATAACGCCATAATGACTGGATTAGCTAAACCTACAAGACAATTGCAGGAAACGTGATGGTAATGATTACGCCCCCTCAAAAGATCAAAGGTCTCGATACCTTTGTCTCCTTATGCCACCGACGCCGCCACAGTGCCAAAAGCACTCTGATCTATGCTGGTGACAACAGTGACTCCCTTTATTATATCGTCAAGGGGTCAGTCACTATCCTGATCGAGGATGACGATGGCCGCGAAATCATCATTGCCTACCTGAATGCAGGCGATTTCTTCGGTGAAATGGGTTTATTTCTTGAAGAAGAGGGTTCTCGCAGCGCCTGGGTACGGGCCAAAACCGAATGTGAAGTGGCAGAGATCAGCTATACCAAGTTCCGAGAATTGTCATCTCAGTTCCCGGACATTCTCTATGAAATTGGCGCACAGATGGCCAACCGCCTTCGCAACACGACCCGGAAAGTCGGCGACCTGGCCTTTCTCGACGTGACAGGCCGAGTGGCCCGTACACTGCTCGATCTATGCAAACAGCCCGATGCCATGACCCACCCTGACGGCATGCAGATCAAAATCACCCGCCAGGAGATCGGCCGGATTGTCGGTTGTTCCCGGGAAATGGTGGGGCGGGTTCTCAAGACCCTTGAAGAACAAGGTCTGGTATCCGTAAAAGGCAAAACCATGGTGGTGTTCGGCACTCGCTAGCCTTGTATTGCATCCGACGATATTCTCGCTGAAGCGTCGGATGCATTCTCAAGCGTTCTCTAACCGCTTACTATCTTGCCCATTTAACACTCTTTCCCCCAGATGTCTCTGCTCAGCCACATTCGAGCTAACGAATGCAGAACTCCGATGTTGACGCTTCAGGTCGATTCACGTGTAATTGGCCATACCAAACCTGTCAATTCGGCCCATCATCCATGCTGGAAATCCATATAACCCCAAGTGCGCCTCGCAGCCCCACCACAATAATTGAAATGAAAGGTCCCTCCCCCCTGCTGGATCATGCTATTCAGGTGATGGTAGAGCTGGGGTGGGACGATGAATTAGCCGCCACTGGTGATACATGGAAGACTGGAGCGACTAGAGCCACCTTTGCCGTTGAGAATTCAATGATCGATGAATTCAAACACGACTTTCAAGCCACTCAGGAAGAACTTACATCCAACCCTCCTGAGGCCTAAGCAGCGTTAAGCCCTTACCTGCCCTCTCATCCAAGCAACTAGAACAACAGCTTTTCCACCGCCTGACGAAAACGAGGATCATCGGGCCGGGTTTGACTACCGAAGTGTCGAACTACCACGCCCTCCCGATCGACCAGATACTTGTTAAAATTCCAGGCAGGCGCTTGCGTTTGGGCCGCCAACTCGCGGAAAACCGGATTGCTGTTTTCGCCGCGCACCGAGGTCGGAGCAATCATCGTAAAAGTGACGCCGTAGTTTACATAACAGACCTTCGCGGCCTTGGCTTCTTCACTTGCTTCCTGGCGAAAATCATTACTGGCAAAGCCCAGAACCACCAACCCTTGACCAGAGTACTGTTGGTGCACCGTCTCCAGCCCCTTGAACTGAGGCGTAAAGCCACAGTGACTTGCGGTGTTCACAATCAACAAGGGCTTGTCACTGGCAATAACGCACAGATTAAGGGTGTCACTCGAATGCAGTTTCCGTAACGACTGATCCATCCATTGCGGGCAATTGGCAGACGCAGAACTTGCCACCAGGATCGCGCTTAAGGCGATTACAATCTTCATTACAACCCTCCTGTAAAAATGGTCAATCTACTATGGGTACGGGACTCTGGTTTATGTGGATCACAATTATTTTCGGTCAGACCGAAAGCGCTTAAGTCTTATCAGAATCAGGAGCCACAACACAGCGTTCACAGGTAGAGGTCCCGGTTAACCATAGCGAAAAGGTATATCGGTACCGTGCAAATACCCGATAGGCCACATCCATGGGGGTACGCAAAGGCCAGCGCCTTAGCCATCGCAACCAGCGCTTTTTTCCGACCAGATTCCAGGCATGCACACTGACATCAAGCCCAAGCAACAAGTGCCCGTTGGATCGTAAACCATGCAGCATTTCACTCGCTCGCTTCACATCAATTTGAGGATGGGACTCCATAAAACCTTCCCCATTAATATCAACCAGGAGGATCTTTTTTTGTCGGTCATGACGTTTCAGAGCCTTCATTTCTATCACACAAAGTGGACACCGACTGTCGAAAAATATAGTAAGTTCGTGCATTAAACCTCTCCTAGTTGTAATACAGCCAAAGCATTACAAGATGCAGCCCTACCACCGCGCCAGTCAGCCAATAACGCATAGTCGGATACGATGCCGGATAATCCTGCCTTTGCTCAAAAAGCAGGTCTCGCTCTGCTATCAGCAACGCCACATAAGCCAACGACAATACGATTAGTGACAATCCGATTAGTGACAATCCGAAAGACGATATCAACAAAGCCAGGCAGGCAACCAACGCAAACAGATTACTGAATATCAGGGCAGGTGCCGACGAAGCGGTATCAGAGGTTCCCAGCTGACGCCCCCAGATGACACCACCAAGAAAGCCGAGAATGACAGCTGAATAGGATACAAATGCAAAAAACGGATTCAGATACAACCAGGCAGTCTTGAAGAAAGCCGATACGACAAAGAACACGAAAGGGAGTAAACCCGCATAACCCAGCACTCCGATCAGCCTCATAGCCTTAACCCGTCACCGTACAACCTTAGATGTATTGGTTTACGCACTCATCCACAAACCGGATCAACATCATCTGTTCCATTAATTGTCGCTTACCGTTATAAATCATCAAAAAACAACAAAGCAAAAGATCCGAACGCCGTCTCTGAGCGTAACTGCCTGAAACGACTTCAAACTTGCCATTGATACAGGAGCCGCATCATGATTTCTTCGGAAGCAAAGCGCGTAAGAGAAATGTTGGTTGAGAAACGTCTTGAAACCCCTCTCTTGGATACAGGGCTTAATAACGAACAAAAGTACGTGCGCATCAAGGGTTTGATGACCGAGGTGATGGGTACGTTGGGGCTGGACCTGAAGGATGACAGCCTGCAAGAGACCCCTCATCGTATCGCTCGAATGTACGTCGATGAAATTTTTTCTGGTCTCGATTACGAAAGATTCCCTTCCATTGCTGTTATTGATAACAAAATGGGGGTCGATGAAATGGTTAAGGTCAACGAAATACGAATGGTGAGCACCTGCGAACACCATTTCATTACCATCGATGGCACCGCCAGAGTCGCCTACCTTCCTGACAACAAGATAATCGGCCTATCCAAAATCAACCGGATTGTTCGTTTCTTTGCTCAACGCCCCCAGGTACAGGAAAGACTGACGCAACAGATTCTTGTCGCGTTACAAACATTGCTGGAAACCGAAAACGTTGCCATTTCTATTGCAGCAACCCATTATTGTGTGAAAGCGCGAGGAATAATGGACACCAGCTCATTTACCGAAACCACAGCTCTAGGTGGTGTTTTCAAAAGCAATCCTCAAACACGATCAGAATTCTTTCAATAACGAGATCAGACTTATGCCCGCTCCTGTCCTTATTACCGGCATCGCCAAAAGAATTGGACTCCATATTGCTCGCGCACTCATCAAGCAAGGCATACCGGTCATTGGTACCTACAGACGCCGGCATGACTCGCTTAGCGAACTGGAAGTGATGGGTGTTCAGCTGTATCACTGCGACTTCTACGATACCGATCAGGTGGAACAGTTAATCACCTCCGTACAAAACAACCACACTGAACTCAGAGGTATCATTCACAACGCATCGGATTGGCTCGGCGAAGGCGAGAGCGATCTGGCCCCTAGCCTGGTGATGGAGAGAATGATGCGAGTACACGCCTTCGCCCCCTATCAATTGAATTTAGGTCTTGCGGATCAACTGAAAGCTTACTCTGAAGGCACTGCGGATATCATTCACATCACAGATTTTGCGGTTAAAAAAGCCAGCAAAAAGCATATTGCCTACGCCGCCAGTAAAGCCGCCTCAGAAAATATGAGTCGTTCCTTTGCTCGCCTACTCGCCCCCGAAGTAAAAGTGAACAGTATCGCACCTTCATTGATCCTCTTTAATGAAGATGACAGCGAAGAGTACCGTCAACATACCCTGAAGAAAGCGTTGATTCCGGTAGAGCCCGGGCCTGAGGAAATCTATAACGCCATCAGTTTTCTGATGAACAGCGATTATATGACTGGACGTACTCTGCATCTGGACGGCGGGCGTCACCTGAAGTAGCAAAACCAATCCATCGACTGTTATCCTGCTATCAACTGTTGCCCCATGTCTAGGGAACCCTTCTCCTCTATGCACCCTATCCTGTCTGAGCTAGCAAAATGATTATTCTTCGTTTGATGGGTTGCCTCTATCTAGCCTCAGGCCTCTGGTGTGCAGCACAGCCAGAATTGTCAGCGACTTACCTTGGATTGGGCACTCTGAACGAGCAGGGATTAGCCGAATTTTTCAGCGTCTACGGTGGTCTTCAGATCGGCCTGGGCGCAGCCATGTTACTGGGCAGTTTCTACCAAACCTACCAACCAGGGGCTTTGCTATTTAGCGCCCTGTTCTCAACCTCTCTTGCGCTGTGCAGGCTGATCAGCCTAATTCAATACAATACCTTTTCTACCCAGCTTCCGTTTTTGCTTTTGGAATCAGTGATTGCAATGCTGCTGGTGTATGTGCTAATTCGTCATAACAACAATATTCAACAATCCTAAGCAAGTTTTAGAGCCTCATATCGTCCATTCCCCTACCTCAATCGCTGCCTGCTAGAAAACACGCTCTGTATGCGAGTCACTTTTTGAACAGAAAAATTCGTCTGCACATTAGAGAGCTAAGGCTAATTGATTTTTATAAACCTACAGATACTATGTAATCAGCAACACTCAACCGCAAAGCGCGATTAATAGCCCTATTTTTCAAAACACTAGAATTTCAAATACCAAAGATCATTATTATTGTGTATGTCATGGTGATTTTGACTTCAATTAAAATTCTACAAAAAACAATACAGAGATGAATGCTGTATTTATGAGCATTAACTTTCGGAGACTTAACACTAAGGTCTAAAATCAATGGAAAGCAGAATCCCATTACCAACCGATAATATTTACAAATTCTACGCTCTATTTGGACTATTATTGGCTGTATTTAGTGCTGGCGCAGTTATTTATGTAAACCAATCAACAAATAATTTGGTTTACGATGTTTCTGTCGAATATCAATTGTTAAAGCACATACCTGAAACCGTTCGAACTATTTCAGAAGAAGCGCGCCTGCAAGTTCTTGAAAGTAAGATAAACATAGCAAATAACAACAAATGGTTTTACTTGACCAGCCTTGGTGCAATTTTAGCTATAGGCATCCTAATGATTTGGTATGGATTTAAAGTTTGGCATACCGTTATACAACCTTTGCAGGACGAAATAACTCGATTAAACATTAAGAAGTTAAAACAAGAAGTGGGTGAGGAAGAGGCCACCTAACGAATCACTCTAGCGATATTGAGGCGTACAAATAAAATCTATGCAAACACCCACCTAACCCGGCTGAATCTTTAAAAATGGGTTAAACCATCGCCAGGCGCCGGTCAGTCGAATAGGCGCTTGCTGGGCCGACAGGCACAGGCAATCTTCATTCTGGGCCGCCATTGGTCGATGCGCTTCTCCAGGTTCACGCAGAAGGAAATCCCCCACCGCATAAACACCATCCTCGTCGGAAAAACTGCCTCGCAGCACTACGGTGATCTCGGTAGCTCGATGATCATGGTGGGCCACTTTGGCGCCAGCACTGATTTTGTGCAGTGCCACTTCATGGTTCTCATCACCGGATTTCAGACGGGCAGCTTTCAGACCGCTGGAGATCTTTTGCCAATGTATCCCGGTGGTATCGATCAGCTGCCCCACCACCGGCGGCAAATCAGCGCGCGATGAAGAACTGACAACTGGAGCAGGTTTCTCAACTGGCATAACCGTTTGCGGCTGGTCGATACGATTAAGAACCTGATCCAATACCGAACCACCCACCTCAACCTTAGGTTGCTCGTCCATCAACTGAGCACCAAGCTCGTTCAGCTTTTCCAGCTCTGCCCTGCATTCCTTACAGTAGTGCAGGTGAGTGGTGACACAGATAGCTTGCGCCCAGGGCAGACAGCCGGCTGCATATTCGGCTAACAAATCGCTGGTAGGATGCTGCTTAATCATAGGGGTGACCGTGTAAAATGGGTATTAAGTTTTGCCAGAGCAAGTCGAATACGGGACTTAACTGTTCCCAGTGGTAATTCCAGCTCGGCGGCTATCTCGCTGTGGCACTTGCCTTCCCGGTAAACCATCGCGAGGATATTTGCCTGTTCGTTGGGCAGGCTCTTGAACGCCTGATTGACCCGCTCGACTGAGCGTACCTGTGTTAACTGAGCCAATGGTTGCGTCTGATCACTATCGGGCCAAACATCATCGGCACCGATCGACTCTTCTACCGAATGCCGCCCTTTACGGCGTAACAGATCGATTCGAGCATTACGAGCGATGGTGTAGATCCAGGTACTGGCGGCGGCACGCTCCGGGTCGTACATACCAGCCTTATCCCAAACCTTGATCATCGCCTCCTGAACCATATCATCGGCCAGCTCGGGGCTGATCCCCTTACCCAGCGATAGGAAGTAGCTCTTGATCATCGGCGCAAAGTGCTGAAACAGCTTTACGAACGCCTCTCGATCCTGATGTTTACCCACCTGGGACAACAGCTGGCTCCAGCTGTCCTTATCGTTCTGGAGCTCATCGGTATTCATGGCAGAGGGAGAATCCCTGTGTATGGAAACGACACTCATAATAGTCTCATCATCCGCTTTTTTAAAACTCACTGAGGCTGCTTTGACTGTTTTACGCCCTGAGCCTCTGTTCGGATCACTTTTTATTGAATAGTCGTTACACGCCTATCAGAGGCTGTGAATAGCCAAGTAGCCTCAAAGTGCCAAAACCCAAACCAATAACAAAATATACGGATCGAATTGATCCATTCCTGATAACGGGGCGTATACCCGAACAAGAACATGCTGTAGCACACAGCAGCCACATTCCAGAAGGATTCAACTTCGTGCAAGAAGCGACCCTGATTCAACAATTCAAAGATTTTTATAGCGATTTCAGCAATCAACCGCTGTCGTTAATTGACCAGCTGTATGACCCCAAGGTCAGGTTTCTCGACCCGATTCACGAAGTCGACGGTCGCGATCAGTTAAAGCAATACTTCTCATCCGTTGGTGCCGACCTGGTGCATTGCCATTTTAATTTTCTGGATCAGATCGTGGATGAGAAGAAAGCCTATTTCACCTGGGAAATGGATTATGCCCATCCCCGTATCAAGAATGGGACAATCTTGCGCCTGAGTGGAGTAACCCGTATCGGTTTTGCCGATCAGATTCTCTATCACGAAGACTATTACGATATGGGGGCCATGTTGTATCGACATTTGCCTCTTCTGGGTTGGACCGTCAGAGCCCTAAACCAACGCCTGGCCAGTTAATAGGAAACACTCATGACCACCGCTATTACAGGCAAAACCATTCTAATCACCGGCGCCAGCTCTGGCATAGGGCGTGAGCTGGCCATTAGATTGGCCCGCGCCGGCAACTACATTATTGCATTGGGTCGCAATACCGATCGACTGCAACGACTGCAACAGGTTGATCCGGCACGGCTCACGCCGCTGGTCATCGATCTTGGAGCAGAAGATGCCGCCGAAACGCTCAAACAAGCCTTGCGTTCAATGACAGATCAACTCGATATTGTTCTACTGTCCGCTGGCTGTTGTGAGTATGTCGATGACAGTCACTGGGACCCAGCCCTCTTCCGTCGCGTGATGAATGGAAATTTCTTTACCGCCGTCAACACCATCAGCGCTTGTTTACCCCTGCTTAAAGCGGCTTCTGGCCGCTCACAAATCGTAGGGTTGAGTAGCCTGTCAACCAGTGTAGGTTTTCCTCGCGCGGAAGCTTATGGTTCTTCCAAAGCCGCTCTGCACTACCTGCTTGACTCACTTCGCGTGGATGCCAGCCAATGGGGCATAGATGTCACCGTAGTCAGCCCCGGGTTTATCCGCACCCCGATGACCGCCGGCAACGACTTCCCCATGCCATTTATGATGGAGTCTCAACAAGCGGCGGAAAAGATCATTCAGGGTATCAGCCAACGAAAACGACACATTGCCTTCCCCTTCCGCCTTTGGTTTCCTTTGTGGTTAGCAGCCAAACTGCCATTAATCTGGTACCGCTGGCTAGGACCTAAACTAACACGAGTGAATGACATCTAATGCGAATAGCCATTATTGGTACCGGCATCTCCGGACTCACCGCCGCTTATATGCTGCAATCTGAGCATGATATTACGGTATTTGAATCCAGCTCACGTATCGGAGGACATACAGCCACCGTCAAGATATCCGTCGATGGCCAGGAACACGCCGTCGACACCGGATTTATTGTCTACAATGACTGGACATACCCTAACTTTATCAAGCTTATGGACCAGCTGGGAGTCGCTTCCAAGCCTACCGAGATGGGTTTCAGCGTCAGTTGTGAAAAAACCGGTTTGGAGTACAGCGGTAACAGCTTTAATACGCTGTTCGCACAACGCCGTAATGTTTTAAGACCTGACCATTGGCGCATGTTAAAAGATATCGTTCGCTTCAACCGTGAGGCCAAACTCCATTTACAACAAGACAAAATTTCCGAGAGCCTCAGTCTGGGTGACTATCTCAGCCACAACGGTTACTCAAAGTCGTTTCAGGACTTTTACCTGATTCCGATGGGTGCGGCCATATGGTCTTCCGGGAGAGAAGCCATGGTCAATTTCCCTGCACGCTTTTTCCTGAGATTTTTTAATAATCACGGATTACTCAACATCAATGATCGCCCGCAATGGCGGGTCATAGAGGGAGGTTCCAGTCAGTATCTGGATCCGTTAGTAAAATCTTTTTCGGATCGTATCAAGTTAAACTGTTCGATCGAATCCATTCAGCGTACGGATAATAACGTCATTATTCGTCACAACCAGAGCGAACAGGAATTCGACCAGGTAATTATGGCTTGTCACAGCGACCAGGCACTCAAGCTGCTCTCCGATGCCTCAGCTCATGAACAGGAAATCCTGAAAGCTATTCCCTATCTGGATAACGACGTTATTCTCCACACCGATCAGCGCATGTTACCCAAACGCAAAGCCACCTGGAGCAGCTGGAATTACCGTTTGAAGGACAACGGTTCGGATCAAAATGCCCTGCCAGTGCTGACTTACAATATGAATATCCTGCAAGGGATAAAGTCCAGCAAAGCAATCTGTGTCACCCTCAATGATACTTCGGCGATCGATCCGGACAGTATTCTGGGTCGATTTACTTACGCTCACCCTCAATTTTCCATTGAAGGCAGCAAAGCTCAACAACGCTGGTCAGACATCAATGGGGTTCGACGCACCTGGTTTTGTGGTGCTTACTGGGCCAACGGATTTCACGAAGATGGTGTTAGTAGCGCTCTCAGGGTCTGCGAAGGATTTGGGTTATCGCTATGACCAGCCAACCCGCTAATTCGAACCCTCAGTTAAGCAGCGCGCTGTATCTAGGCCCAGTATTCCACCGTCGCTTTAGACCCAAGCAACACGAATTTCAGTATCGAGTTTTTATGGCGTATTTAAATCTGGATCTTGTCCATGAAGACTTCTCACAAAGTCGATTGTGGTCTTGTCATCGCTGGGCCATAGCGCGCTTTAACTGTCAGGATTATTGGCATGGAAAATCCAGAAATCATCACGAGCTGGCGGAAAACGTTCGAGATTATGTACTGGAAAACACGGGTACACGTCCAACCGGGGCCGTCTGTCTGTTAACCAACCTTCGCTATTTTGGTTATCTGATCAACCCGATCAGCTGTTACTACTGTTTTGATGAACAAGGAAAGCTTCAGGCGCTAGTGGCTGAAGTCACCAATACGCCCTGGGGAGAAAGAATTCATTACTGTCTTCCCTGTGATGAAAGCACCGAACGACTGCAAGCCCGTTTCGATAAGTCCATGCATGTATCGCCTTTTATGCCAATGGATATGAGTTATCTATTACGTAGTGGATTACCTCAAAGCTCCCTCTACCTGAGTATTCAGAACTGGCAGGCGGATCAACAATTCTTTTCTGCCGGCATGCGCCTGCGTCGCTACCCTTTAACACCCGCGAACATGCGGCAGGTTTTGCTTCGTTTTCCGCTGATGACACTAAAGGTCGCCTGGGGAATCTATTGGCAAGCACTCAAAATATGGCTGAAGGGTGTGCCTTTTATTGGCCACCCCCCTTTACCGGAATCCAGTGTAAAACCCTAGTTGCCAAAACAGGCCGTAAATCATTCACAATATTTCACCATAACATTAAAAAAACGACAGAAGTCACCGACGAGGAAATCGCCCAATGGAATCTGCCAAGACTTACAGCATTCAGGACGCCCAATACAGCAAACCTGTATCTGATCACTGGATCGACCGCATCGCAGAACGCACTGTGCATAAATTATTACAACGTCTGGAGACAGGACGTTTGAGCCTGCACGATGGCGAACAGACTTTTGAATACGGCGATCCAAACGCACCACAGGAGTTGCATGCCGTAATACATGTGCATCACGCCTCACTCTATCGCCGCGTATTGCTCAATGGCAGCACAGGTTCCGGAGAAGCCTTTATGACAGGCGCCTGGAGCAGCCCGGATTTGGTCGCCGTGGTCAGGGTAATGGTCGCTAATATGGAGACTCTGCAGTCGATGGACCAGCAAGGCAATCCGCTTCGCCGCCTGCTGTCTGCCATTTACCGTAAAGCAACGGCCAATTCGCTAAGTGGTTCCAAAGAAAACATATCGGCCCATTACGATCTCAGTAACGAATTATTCTCACTGTTTCTCGACCAAAATATGATGTATTCCTCGGCCATTTTTCCAACCCCGGAAACGGATCTTGAGCAGGCGGCGGAATATAAGCTACATCACATCTGCGAACGCCTTCAGCTTTCTGAACAGGATCACTTGCTGGAAATCGGCACGGGGTGGGGAGGCATGGCTATTTATGCGGCCAAGCATTTTGGTTGCCGCGTTACTACTACCACCATTTCGCAAGAGCAATATCGCTACGCAAGCGAATGGGTCAAGCGGGAAGGCCTGGAAGACCGTATTACCCTGTTACTGAAAGACTATCGAAAACTCGAAGGCCAATACGACAAGCTGGTTTCCGTAGAGATGATTGAAGCGGTTGGTCACGAGTACTATCCCACCTTTTTCAAGCAATGTAACAATTTGATCAAACCCGACGGACTGATGCTGATTCAGGCCATTACCATTGCCGACCAGCGCTATCAACAAGCCTTACGCTCGGTGGATTTTATTCAGAAGTATATTTTTCCTGGCGGATCATTACCCTCAGCCAGTGTTATCGCTGACAACCTTTGCCAGCACACCGATATGCAATTGGTTGGCCTGGAAGATATCACCCTGGACTACGCCGAAACCTTGCGCTGCTGGCGCGAGCGTTTTTTTGCACGTCTCGATGAAGTAAAGCGAGCCAACTTTGACGATACCTTTATCCGCATGTGGGATTTTTATCTCTGTTATTGCGAGGGTGGATTTCGTGAACGTGTTATCTCCACCGGGCAATTCCTGATCGCCAAACCGGGCTGTCGCCAGCTGCCGAGCGTGGGTTAGTATCAATGACTCCAGAGGCCGGGATGAAGCCATCAACACTTAGCCCCCAGTTCAAGCTGCTGCTAAACGCCGGCCTGTTTCAAGTGGGTTGGTTTGCCTGCATTGTTGGAGGCGACATTTGGTCTTCGGCTGCTCTGATTGTGATATTACTGATTCATTTCCTGGTCATTAGTCGCGATAAACGAGAGTGGCTCATGATAATGAGCTTCGCGGCAATCGGTATCAGCCTGGACAGTTTGCTTATCCACTGGCAGATTTTGATCCGAAACGATGATGCAAACCTGATACCCTTATGGCTTGCTGCGCTCTGGCTGATTTTCCCCACCACCATCCATCACTGTCTGAGCTGGCTCAGGGATCGATGGCTGCTAGCGCTGATTTGCGGAGCTGTCGCAGGCCCGCTGAGCTATTACGCCGGCGCCAACCTGAGTCATCAACTCAATCTGGCCAGCCCTCAATGGCAAACCCTGTTAACACTGTCTCTATTATGGGGATGCCTACTCAGTTTTATGTTCTGGGTGGATCGTCACTACCTGGGCACTGAAACAGGAATCGCATCATGAGCCTGCCCTGGATTCTGGCTTCATCCCTGCTCGCAGCCTGCGGCCAAAACACCAACCTGTCCGAGGTATCCATTATTGGTCTGGCAACGAATCCGGACAATGGAGAGATCCGATATTGCGAGCATCATTACATTGAAAACAACAGCTCTTTCGGTGAGCCGCCCGAATTGACTACAAGCCAGGCCTCCCACACTGAATCAAGTACCACTCACAAAGTCCGTATCGAATATCGGGGCATCGACCATAACCTGTTCGCTGTAAAACAGCTGAACTACCTGGATAACGATTTTGCTCGCCCGGAAGTCTACCAACAGGATTTACGCCAGGGAGAAGTGCGCCAAGCCCAATGGGTCGACCCTAAGCGGTTGCTATTGAGCTATCGTGCAAACCGCAATGAAACGCAGGAAGAGCTGGTCCTGAACGAGCAAAATGTCAGCGTTATCGATGCCGGATTTGATCATTTTGTACGAGCGCATTGGCAGCAACTGATCGATTCCGAGTCGCTACCTCTGGGCTTTGCCTCACCCGTTCACCAGCGCAATCTGTCCCTGAGAGTTCGATTGCTGGCGATGGAGGAATGCACCGTTCCCAAACATCCCAAAGCCCAATACTGCTTTTGGGTAGAAGCCGACAGTGCCTGGCTACGCTGGCTGCTGGAGCCGCTGGTTTTGCAATACGACCAGCAAAAACGGCTGGTTCGCTATCGCGGCATCGTCAATCTGGTCGATCATGAAGGGGCAGCCATCAACGCCAACATCGATTACCGTTACTGCCCCTGTGACCCCGGTTAAACCGGCAAGCTACTTCTATAGCAAACTACTTCGCCAATCCCTCGAAACCATACTTCTGACCCGCAACCGTAGCTTCAAACATTAGCCCCCCCTTACCCAGAACAAAGACCAACATGCCTTTGTAGTAATTGGTTTCGGCTTGTTGGCCTCCGGCTCCAGCCGAAGTACTGGCGCCCGCTGAAGATCCACCGCCAGTGCCACTCTTGGCATTGGCACTGCTGGTCACGGCAATGGCGCCGGCTTGCGCGCTGAACTCAAAGTTACCGTTGGTAAAATCATCATAGGCTCGCTTATCTTCAAAGAACACCACCTGGCTATAGGCCTGTCCACCTAACTGGAAACCAATCGACAGGTCCAGCAAGGAGGTAAAACCGGTCACATTATCAGCACGATAAACCTGGCCTTCGCCATAAGCACCACCAATACCGATGCCGCCTTTTCCGATGGTAGGAAACACCGCATAACCGTAGGCGTTGTCAAAGAAGGGCTTCACCACATCAATGCGTTTGAAGTTATTGATGGTTTCAGAAAAGTCTTCGACTTTCTGCTCAGCATAGGCCATTGGCATCAACAACAAGGCCAATAAGGGAACCAGTATTTTTGTTCGTATGTGCATAGAATTCTCCCGATATAATCCATTACTGTCTGTCATAAGCTTTGAACCAACACCGCGTAAAGGGTTCATTACCAAGCCCTATAGATCAGGGGTTTGAGAACAGGTACTGATTATTGGTGTTCCACCGGAAGCCACTTCACAAAAACACTCTGGCTGGCTGTTTATTTCGCTTTCAAGACGGCCAGCTTTTGGGGGACGGTAAAAAGATGCTTTTATTAAGACACCTATATGGATCGTTTTACAACGTTATGACCATAACGGCAGATAGCAAATCAGTAACCCGCTAAAAGAGTAGCAGAGGATTGCTCAATCGCTGACGGAATGTAATATCAAACTAGGGAAGTCTTCCAGTGAGCCCATGGAAGCGTTCTCAGGCAGGGCCGTTTCTCGACTCAGCCTTCCTTGCGGGCCTTGGCCTCGGCAGCTCGCTGTTTACGCACCAGCTTCGGGTCAGCGATCAGTGGACGGTAGACCTCCACTCGTTCGTTGGCCAACAGTTTGCGCTCAGCCGGCTTGGGTTCGCTTTTACCAAAGATCCCCATCGGAGTATTGTCGAGATCGATATTGGCAAATTGCTCACTGATTCCCGAGCGCTGTGCGGCCTCCAGCATGGTCGTACCGACGGGCACACTGAGGGGAATAATCAACTGTTTCTCGGGCGTGGCATAAGCCACCTCGACCTGGATTGTGTCACTGTCCATTTAGCGGTACACCTCGTCGGCTCGTTTGCAGAAAGCATCCATCATGGTCTGCATCGCTTTATTAAACACGCCATTGAAGGTGGCGGCCAGCAGACGGTTGGAAAACTCAAACTCCAGCTCTAATTCTACCTTGCAGGCACTGACTTCCAGCTCCGTAAAACGCCAGCACCCTTCCAGAGTCGAAAACGGGCCGTCCACCAACGCGATATGTAACTCCTTCCCGGGCACCAAGCGATTGCGGGTAACAAAGCTGTGCCGCAATCCTGCCTTGCCCACATCCACCCGGGCCTCGACCTGATCCGGCGCTCGCATCAATACCTCGGCCCCATCACACCAGGGCAGAAACTGGGGGTAGGATTCCACATCCTCCACCAGGTCGTACATACGCTGCGCCGAATGCATGATCAGGGCACTGCGGCTAACCTTATGCATTAGCTATCAGGCACCGTTAAACTTCTGATACAGAGTGACCACAAACACGATAAACACGGCCAGAGGTGAAATAACCCGGGTCATTGCACGCCACAGGTTGAAACGCACCAGGCTCTTGAGCGCAAGCTCGTTGAGCACCACCGAACGCTTCATTATCCAGCCAGCGAAGATCGCGATAAACATGCCGCCCAGCGGTAGCATGATATTGGCGGTCAGGAAGTCGAACAGATCAAACATTCCCATGCCGAAGACCTGGTATTCTTCGCCCGACCACTCATTAAGCGACAACAGGCACCCCATACCGAATATCCAGACAATCACGCTCAGGATCACCACAGAAGTGGCTCGTCCCATATTAAAGCGTTCGGTCATCCAGGCCGCAGAGGGTTCTATCAGGGAGATAGAGGAACTCAGTGCTGCGATAGACACCAACAGGAAGAAGACACCACCAAGAATCTGGCCGCCCGGAATCTGGGCAAAAGCCGTGGTTAGGGACACAAACAACAAGCCAGGGCCCTGAGTCGGCTCCATGCCATTGGCAAACACGATGGGGAAAATCACCAACCCCGCCACTAAGGCAACCGCCGTATCGAGAATCGCCACGGTAATGACGGTACTGCCAATCGAGGCCTGCTTGGGCATATAGGCACCGTAGGCCATAATCGCACACATACCCAGACTCAGGGTAAAGAAGGAGTGCCCCAGGGCCGCCAACACCGCATCAACACTCAGCTTGCTGAAATCAAAATCAAACAGGTAGGCGAAGCCTTCACCGAAGTGACCGGTTTGGGTCGCACTGTAGATCAGCATGCCAATCAGCAGAATAAACAGAGCCGGCATCATCAGCTTGACGCTGTTTTCCAAACCCTTGTGAATACCCAGGGCCACCACCAGCGCGGTCAGGGCCATAAAGACGGTGTGCCACAGCGTCAGCTTGGGTACATCTTGCAGCAGCCCCTCACCAAAGGCCTTGCCGACCTCTTCACCGGTTTTGCCATTGAAGTTACCGGCAAACAGCTCCACGGTGTAATCCAGCGACCAGCCGGCTACGACACTGTAAAAGGAGAGAATCATGATGCCGGCCAGCACCCCCATCCAACCGATACCACCCCACAGGCGGCTGGCACCGGATTCCCGCGCCAACTGCCCCATCGCAGTAATCGGGTTATGGCGAGCGTGACGACCGATCAATACCTCGGACATCATGATGGGAATACCCACCATCGCGATGCAGATCAGATAAACCAGCACGAAGGCACCACCGCCGTTCTCACCGGTGATAAAAGGGAACTTCCAGATATTACCCAGCCCAATTGCCGATCCCGAAGCGGCCAGAATAAAGGTCCATCGTGTGGCCCATGTTCCAGTGACCGTGGGTGCGCTATCTGACATCATTAACCTCTACTATTGAATAAATTACAGGCACAAGGCGCACATTCTAGCGATTTAGCTGTACGACTCAACCTTTGATTGCCTGCACCCCGCTCTCTCCCTATAATCCGCGCCATGGCAAAGAAACAGAAAAAATCAAACAGTGGCGGCGGCACCATTGTGCTCAACAAAAAAGCGCGCCACGACTACCACATTGACGACCGTTATGAAGCGGGTCTGGTGCTGTCTGGATGGGAAGTCAAAAGCCTGCGTGCCGGCAAGGTTCAGCTGGTCGATAGCTATGTGATTCTGAAAAATGGCGAGGCCTGGCTGGTCGGCGCTCAGATTACGCCGTTGACCACCGCCTCTACCCACGTAGTGGCAGATCCTCGCCGGGATCGTAAGCTGCTGCTGAACAAGCGCGAGCTGGCCAAACTGCTGCAAGTGATCGAACAGCAAGGACATACCTGTGTTTGCACAGCCCTCTACTGGAAGAAGCATCTGATCAAAGCCGAAGTCGCTACTGCCCGAGGCAAGAAAGACTTCGACAAGCGGGCAACCGAGAAAGAGCGCGATTGGAACCGTCAGAAGCAGCGCATTATGCGCAAATAATCTGAAAAAATTCGATTCAAGGCACAACTGATACCCTTCCGAGGCCTTGAATAGTGAAAGACCGCCCATACTATATGGGTATGGCCTGACCAATCACCTGCTACAGCAACATTGCAGTTCAGAGCCAAGGCGATTGCCCATTGCATGACGGCCAATACCCAACAGAGTATTACCGCCAGAGCAAAGATGGGTGTATAATCGCCGCCACTAAAGGTTTACCGGGGACGATTTGGATTCGACGACGGTGACGAAACCTGAGGTGCATGCCGAGAGGGTAGTGACTCTCGTAAAACAATCGCTGCAACTTTTATAGTTGCTAACGACGAAAACTACGCACTGGCTGCCTAAATCCAGCCTACGTCTGACATCGGATGCCTGTAAACGGGACTCAGACGGCACGCAGAACAGGATCGCAGCAAAATTTGTCTGATGTGGCGCTGCTAAAAACTTATTCAGACTCGCCTTTATCACCCTGATCGTCGGGCCGATACTGGCTAACTAAGTAGACGAATCTAAGCATGTAGAGCCAATGGCAGAGTGCTGGCGGACGCGGGTTCAATTCCCGCCGTCTCCACCAAATACGAAACCCCAACTGTTATCAGTTGGGGTTTTTTATTGCCTGCGCCCCGCGCTACAGGCCTTATGTGGTAAGGGTTTACGGACTTCGCCCACTTCTTAATCTCGGGCTTTTCAAGGCATATATTCTCTGAATTGCCGAATACTCTCTGTGCCTCTCCCCACCTCGAATAGCCCAAGTCCATGACCAGAGAATAGAGAACCCTTTAAAATCAGTAGCTTATTATCGGACTAATCAAAAGGTTTGTTGGAAGAATTGGTTGAGCTGAAGGGAATAAGCAAACAATATCAATTTAACTGTGGTTATCATATTGACACACACTGAATATCATTTAATACTACGTAACAATTAATAGTAGTATCAAGCCATATCCAGCCCACAGCATTGGTATGGCATTTATAGAGCGGCCTTTACAGGTTAAAAGCAGAGAGTAGCGAAAGTGACAACGCACTATTCACAGCATGAGAAGCAAACTGGCATTCCTGATTTGGAGGCTACTTAATGTCTCACGACAAATCAGTTCTAGAGCAGCTTGCTACAACAAGCCAGGCGCAAAGAGAACGGTTATTTCATATCGACTTCAAACTTTACTTTTTAGGTACGGTTAATCGTAATGATCTTGTTTCGCGCTTTGGTATAAAAGAAGCGGCCGCCTCACGAGACCTTTCCTTATATAAAGATCTCGCCTCCAAAAACATCGAATACGACACTAAGGCTAAAACCTATATTCAGCGCGAAGGCTTTACGCCACTATTTGAATACTCTGGTAGCCAAACCCTCGCGGCATTATTACATGGCTTTGGTGATGATTTTGTTGGCACTCAGAAATCCATCGTTACCAGCGAAGCGCCGACACAATTAAACTTTCCACATCTACAAAATTTGGCACATATCACTCGTGCTATTCACAACAAGCAAGCACTTCGCATTGGCTACCGGTCCCTTTCTAGCGGCTTATCTGAAAGAGAGATCGTACCTTTCGCATTGGTCGATAATGGTTTGCGCTGGCATGTTAGAGGATATGATCGAGCTAAAAATCGCTTCTCTGATTTCGTTATTAATCGAATTGAAAATCCCTGCGAATTACCACAAAGCGACGTCAGTGAAGAAGAATCAAAGGATGCAGACATCCAGTGGAACCGAATTGTAGAAATGCATATTGTTCCGCACCCACGCCTTAAGCATCCAAAAACAATTGAAGCCGAATACGCCATGAAAGAAGGCATGCTTAAAGTCCAGATACGAGCCGCTGTTGCAGGCTACGTATTAAGGCATTGGAATGTAGACTGTTCTGACAAGCACCAAATGTCAGGCCCAGAATTTCAGCTTTGGCTAAAGAATACGCAAACCCTGTATGGGGTTGAGAATCTAGCCATTGCCCCCGGTTATCAAGAATTACAAGACTAAATTTGATGGAGACAAATATGCAGTCAATTTTAAACACGTGCGAACCTCGTAAAGATATTATCCAAGGTTCCTTCAACCCGGAAATCTTTACCGCCTCCATCAGCCAGGTCGCTTCAGCATACTCTGGTAAAGGAAGCGCTATCGACTCCATTTATACCGATGCAGAAGCTTTCTTTAAAGAAGCAACCTTCCCAACAGAAGGTCTTTGTCGGGTTGTCCGTGACGTGATGGGGCGTCTTAACGGTGATAGCAGCAAGCCTGCCATTCACCGCTTAGAAACCGCCTTCGGTGGTGGTAAAACCCACACGCTTATTGCACTAACACACCTAGGGCATCGTGGGTCAGAAATAGCCGCTGCCGCTTCAGATGTTGTTGATGAAAACATATTACAGCCTGCAGGCAGTGTTGATGTTGTCGCCATCGCTTGCGATGAAATGCCAGTTATTGCACCCAGTGGCGAGAAGGTTCTCGCATATACCCTATGGGGAGAAATGGCACTTAACCTAGGTGGAGAAAGCTTCTACAACGACAATATAAAAGAAGTCACGTCCGAGGCATTTCCTGGTCAGTATTTCTTAGAACGCATGTTCGAGGGCCGTAAGGTCTTAATCATGCTTGACGAGTTGGCTCAATATGCAACACGTTATGAAGCCGCGCATGTCGGTGGCGGTGAGCAGATTAGCGCCTTCTTAATGGCGCTACTGGGCTACGCTCGAACCCACGATGGCGTTAGTGTGGTTATGACACTGGCCAGTCAGAGTGATGCCTTCCAAGGCCAAACCGGCATGTTACAAGGCGTACTGTCCTCGACTTTGGGCCGCCAAGTAGATGAAGAAGAAGCTGCAGCCTTAGCTCAACGTGCCAGCCAAAGTATTATGAGCGTTGTTAAACGGGATGCTACAACTACAGTTCCGGTTCGCCCCACTGAAATATCGCGGGTTCTCGCTCGCCGCTTATTTACCAGTATCAATGAAGCGGAAGCTGCTACCACTGCAGACGCCTACATGGAAATGTATAAGCGCAGCGGCTCACAACTACCCGATAGCGCTACCCGCGACGACTATCAAAAATCCATTGCAGCAAACTATCCGTTCCACCCCAGCTTTATTGCTTACCTTACCAATAAGCTCGCAGGGGCAGAAAGTTTTCAAGGTACGCGAGGTGTATTGCGCGTTCTAGCCATGGCTATCCGTACCATTTGGCAGCAAAGCCTACAGATTCAGCTGATCCATACTAACCATCTAAATATGGCAAACCCTGATTTAGCGGATGAGCTAATCGGCCGCACAGGGGCTAACGATTTACTCACCGTATTGAATGCAGACATTGGTGGCGCAGATTCCAACAATCTTGAAATGGGCGTGTCAGTTGCTCAAAGCCTAGACCGTAACAACCCCCACCCTCAAGGCCTGCCACTTTACGAGTGGACTTGGAAAGCGGTATTCCTTCACAGTCTGGTTGGTCGCGGCGAAGGTTTATCATCCAATGTGTTTGGCATTACCTTTGCGGATGCCTTACTCGAAGTTGCCATGCCGAACATTCCGCCTTCACAGGTCGAAGCGGCACTCAAAGCCATAGCCAACGAAGCCTACTATTTAAGGACTAAAGACGGTCGTTACTACGCCCACACTGACCCAACCGAAGCACGAATTGTATCAACCATAAAACAAGGTCTTCAGCTCGATGATGTTGACGAGCAACTCACGGTCGTTGCCCGCAAAGTTGTCAGTCATAACAGCCCAACTTTCCAGGTTGCTCAAGATGTTTCTGCCCCCGAGCATGTGCCCGACAAAACTGGCCGCCCGGTATTGGCCATAGTACGACTTGATGCCAATAAAATTGACCCGTCCGAAATGACCACCTCCGTCGGCAGCGGTCAGCCTCGTTTAGAGCAAAACAACGTATTTATGTTAGTGCCTGAAACGGTACAAGTGGCTGGCGATACCTGGAGCGAAGACCGCGTTAAGAAATCACAATACCGTAAAGACCGACTTAACGACGTCGCCAGAACCGTTATCGCTATGCGCCGCCTGCAAAGTAAGCCCGAAGATTACGGCATGTCTGCAGCCAAGCTGCAGGAAAGCGGTTTTACTGCCAAGTTAAAAGAACGTGAAATGGCGCTGCAAACTTCGGTAGCACAAGCCTACGACACCATTTTATTCCCCGGTGCATCTGGCCAGGTATCTCAAAAAAGCATTAAGCAGGCTGGTGGCGAAGGCGGAGCTTCTGTCGACGAAGAGATTCGCCGCGTACTGACCGAAGAAGGTGAATTAATCACCTCAGAAGCAGCAACAACACAAGCGATGCTACTGCAACTTGGACAATTGATTTTTGGCAGCATTAGCCAAACCCCGTCAATGGAGCAAATCACCAATCAATTCAACCAAAACCGTCGCTGGCCAATTTTAGATAACCAGCGAGTGTTAGAACAAATTGTTCGAAGTGGTGTCGAGAAAGGCCAGTGGTGTATTTACCGCATGGAATCGTCGGAATCGACCAAACCAGAACATTTTCACAGCCGAGAAACCGGTGGTATTCCACTGGATTTAAATCTGTCAGAACGCGGCTGGAAATTGGTATCAGAACAAGGCGCTAAACAACGCGGTTGGAACCCAGAAGCAGAGCCTGCAGTAGAGCAAGTTAAGCAGTGGGTTGAACAAGCGATGGCCGAAGAAACCTGCACCAAAGTAAAAGATGTCATTGAAAAAGTGCAAGAGAAACACGGCAACGTACAAAACGCCACTGTATTAGAAGCGGTTGATAACGTGGTGCAAAGCGGCCGCGTTTACACCTATGAAGTGAAGGAACAAGGCGAACAAGAAAACCCTGATCTTGTTTATGGTTCTTCTGCCATGTTCCATCAAACCCAAGAAGACGACATGTTGGTCACCCCAGCTACGGCAGCCGAGAAAGGCTGGGTTCAACCAGAAGATACCCGTTACACAAAACAAGGCCATGGACTTGCTATAACGCTGCATAAACAGCTCAATAAGATCAGTTCACTCTATAGCAGAGGCGCAACCACCCAGCCCGATACATTGCGGCTGGCTATGTTAGACCTGCCACATGGGGGCAAGCTGGGTTTGGATTTAATTAACGCCAGCCCCAAAGACATGAAGGCCTTAAGCGAGTTGTTTGACGTGCTTGCCGATCTCACTAGCGTGGGCGAGCAGAGCCAAGCAATGATTGATATTCAAAATGCACCGGAAGACTGTGCATTTTTAGATTTGGTAAAACAAGCTGATGAGTAAAAAGAAACCAAAGCTCCAGGAGCTTTTTGACAAAACCCTAAAAAATCGCTGGCGAACCGCACCGTTTGTATTGCGATTTACCGAACGCGCTGACCATACCAGCACCGTACTGGTGATCAAAGAGCGGGTAGAAAAAGAAACCAGCGACAGCGGTAAAAGTCTGGGTAGCTTGCGCGACCGAGGCACCCTGTACGGTGAAAACCTAAAGTTTTTACAAGCTCGGATTAAGCCCATATTAGAGCATGTGGTCGATGAAGGCGGTATTCCGCTGGAGCTGCAACGCTTTATTAGCCAAGAAGGTTTAAAGCTACGTGACAACTTGCCTCTTGATGAAGAATCAGGTGCAAAACTCGCCTTAATTTTTAAACTGCAATCGCGGCTACACAACCCTGATCGCCTAGAACTGCTAGCAAGACGTGTACAACGCTTTAGCCGAGAAGAAGCGGCTTACTGGCTAGGCCGAACCACCCACTACGGCAGCGATGCCAATCGATGGGCCGTGGCAGGCCTCAGAACCATGTTATGTGGCACCTCCAACCAAGACGCAGGCATTGTGCGCCAGCTCAATAAATTAAGGTAAGACGAAAATGACAGATAGACGATTGATTGAAGCTGGGTTCCCATGTCATCAAGTAGGCGCGGAGACTGCGCGTGAGCGGGGCTCAAGTTCTGCACTACCACCCTTGTATTTCTTACATGTTTGGTGGGCTCGTAGGCCACTTACTCCAAGTCGGGCAGCAATCGCAGGCTCACTGTATCCGGAAAAAGCCGATATTGATGCGTTTATTAAAGAGTTGGGCATAGAGAAAAGAGTCATAGAGCTTTCTGGTAGTCACTGGGTGATAACCGGAAAACTAGCAGAACGTATCGGCAAGCAAGGAGGGATCGAATCTCTCCATGTCGATGCGGTAGTTATTCGCGCTTTTGAAAAAGAGCAGGCTCGCCGCGCCAAGAATAGAGAAGTAATTTCCACATTAAAATCCCATTCTGTAGAACTAGCAAACCACATAGTTTTGCAGCGCTGGGAGCAAGAATCTCAATCGCTCGGTCAGATACACTCCGGTGAAAATCTCAGTATTAAACGTATTATGGGCGACCCAGCTCATACCAACGAACGAATTGAATTTGCAAAAAGTGATGATGTAAAAAATGCATTAGGCAGCGGAATTAAGTGGGATGCTGAAGATCTATACGGGTATGGCCGAGCCTACCAAAATGATCACACTCCATCGCCATCTGGTTTAACCGTTCTTGACCCAACATCAGGGGGAGGCTCTATACCCTTTGAAGCACTTCGTTTAGGTCACAATGTTATTGCGAACGAATTAAACCCTGTAGCATCAACCATCCTACATGCCACGCTAGATTTTCCCGCTCGCTTTGGTGAGTCCCTCTATGAAGATATAGAACTCTGGGGTAAAAGAATGGTATCTGCTGTCGAAGATAAAATGAAGCCGTTCACCAGTTTTTCGCCGCTACCAGAATATGAGAAAAATAGACTTAAAAGGCATCTCGAAAAATGCCCTGAGTTGTTCGAGCAATTTGATTTACCTGAGTACGATCAAACTGGCCTTCTTTATTGTCGCCAAGTTACCTGTCCTAGTTGTCGAGCTAAAACCCCTTTATTGAATACTTGCTGGCTTTCCAAAGAGGCAAAGAATCCTTGGGGTGTGAAAATCAACACTAACGGTTCAGAAGAGAATGCCAAATATAATTTTGAAGTGTATCAAGTTAAAAATGATAAAGGCCCAGCGGGTGAAGACCCCGAAATTGGCACCGTAAAAAAAGCGATAGGAAAATGCGTTCATTGCATGCAAGCAATTGATGGAGACGAAATTAAACAACAATCCAGGGGAGAATCACCTCTAGGTAAGTGGAAAGATGAATTATATGCCGTTGTTTCTGTTAGATTCCAACCTAAACTGGACAAAAATGGTAACCCACAATATTTTAGTTCAGGACCTAAAAAAGGGTTAGTAAAAACTGAAAAAGTCCGTTTTTTTAGAGCGCCAAATCAAAGCGACTATCAAGCTATATCAAGAGCAGAGGATACCCTTGAACAAAGATGGTCTTCTTTTGAGGAGCTTGATTTAATCCCATCTGAAAAATTGCCAATCGGGAGTAAAACAAGTGAACCTTTACGATATGGCGTCAATACATACAGTGAAATGTTCAATGCTCGCCAATTACTTGGACACTTAACGTCACTCGAGACATTACAAGAATTAAAGACCGAAATATTAAACCAACTTGGATTTGAAAAAGGTAGAGCGGTTATTACCTATCTACAGTTTGCTATAGATAAAATTGTAGATTACAGCAGTAGACAAACACGCTGGCACTTCAGTAGAGGAGTTATTGTTGGTACTTTTGGTAGGCATGACTTTTCTCTGAAATGGACTTATGGTGAGATTATTTTGTCTGGCCCAAGTTCTGGTATCGCATGGGGCTTGTCTCAAATACTAGATGCATATAAAGGCATAGCTAATTTATTATCACACTGTGTTGATATGCAAAAACAACGTCTAACGATAATCAATGGGAGTGGTGTTTATATTTCAGGGGTAAAAGATAGGAGTGTAGACTTGGTATGCATGGACCCCCCCTACTATGACAATGTTCAGTATGCTGAGCTATCAGATTTCTATCACGTGTGGCAAAAGCGTACTTTAAAAGACCTGTATCCAGAAATTCAATGGCCTAGGTTAACAAATAAAAAAGAAGAAGCTGTTGCAAACAGCACACGTCAAGGTAGTGGAAAAGAAGCTAAGGAAGAGTATGAACACTTGATGCAAGAGATTTTTGCCGAATCACGACGCGTAGTAAAAGATGATGGAGTTATGACCTTAATGTTTACTCACAAGGCACAGGATGCTTGGGAAACATTAACACGCTCTTTAATTGAAGCTGGCTGGGAAATCACCTCTTGCTTCCCGGTTGAATCGGAAAGCGGCCACTCAACTCACCAAATGAATCAAGCATCGGCTGCGAGCACAATTTTCATAACATGCCGTAAGCGAACGATTGAAAATAACCAAGTAGCATTTTGGTCAGGCCTGGGTGGCTCTGGCGTACAACACCAAATTCGCTCCGCCGTAGAGGCTGGTCTTGATGAATTCCGACCATTAAAACTCAACGCCGTTGACCAGATGATTGCCTGTTACGGCCGCGCTCTGCAGGTATTAAGTGAGAACTGGCCGGTAATGGATGGTGACGAAGAGGTCTCGCCGATTCGTGCCATGAATGAAGCCAGCCGTGTAGTAGCTGCTCACCAAATTACAGAGATTACAAACGGACGTATTTCAGTCGACGACTTAGATACTGAAACAGCCATGGCGTTAACCATGTACGGCATTTGGGGGCACAACGACGCAGCCTTCTCTGAAGTACTTAACCTGTCTCGCTCACTAAATATCAGCCTCGAAACACGTACCGGTGGTTATGGTATTGAAGGCCGCATGGTGGGCATCAACACCGATATTGGTGGCCGTAAAGTGGTGGCTGGCCAAGCCGCTGAAGATAAAGGCTATGCCGCACCTCTTGTTAAAAAGGGCTCCAAGCTTCGTCTTTCTAAACCTGATGAGCGAAGCCAGCGCCGCATTGCTAAACCGCAATCCGATTGGGACGTACTGCATGGTTTGTTGCTGAAATTCCGCGAAGGTGATGTGCCGGTTGCGCGTGCTTACCTAGACGAACAGCGAGAAGGCAATGACCAGATCATACTCGACTTGCTTGAAGTCTGGGGTGAAGAAGCCGAAACCCCAGAGGCGCGTAATGAAGCTCGAGCACTGCTGTTTGGTTTAAGGCAGTAAAACAGGGAGGCCTAACAATGTTAGGCCGCAGTTAACTTAACACGGAACTCGACATGCAAGCGTCTGAACAAACATTTTCTAAGATCATTCAATCTGATAACGGTAATGAACATTACCATGTGCCCAAGTATCAGCGCGCTTATAGCTGGCGACAAAATAATTGGACTCAGCTATTTGACGATATTGATGAAAATGAAGCAGGACACTTCATTGGCTCGATAATTTGCATTGACGAAAATAGTAAGCGCAAGCCTGGCCACGACCTTGTTTTTGAATTGATCGATGGCCAACAGCGTATGACTACGCTCTCCTTGTTGATTTCGGCCTTGTACCAAAAGTTAAGCCTCTGTTTAGACGCTGCTGAAAGCGATGAAGATTTTGATGAAGATGACCTTGACGAGATAAAGGCTAAACGCCGAGGCATAGGCTTGCAGCTCGTTAGAAAAATCAAAACAGATGTTGAAGATCAGCGCGGTGCAATCAAGTCAGGTAAGCGTATTGTATTGCTACGGGTTCAGCCATCTAGCCAAAATCACAATCTCGATGACTATCTACATATTCTTTCTAGCTCAGGCGTGTTGGCAGATTCAATAAAGTGCCCAAGCCACTTTGGTAACAGGCTAATGGCGAAAGCTTATCGCTACTTTTTAGATCGTTTACCAAACTCAATAGATGCATTAATGCTATTGGCCGAAAAAATCAATCAGCTGCAATTAGTCCATATTTCGGTCAACTCTCACGCTAACGCCTTTCGTCTGTTTGAAACACTGAACAACCGAGGCGTGCCATTAACCGCTGTTGATATTATCAAAAACAAAATGCTGGCAGAGATGGAGCGTCAACACGAGGTTTCTATCGATGATGCCTATGAGCTTTGGCAAGAAATGCTAGAAGACATTGAAGATGTGGAGGACCGTTTTTTAAGGCAGTTCTATAATGCTTTTAAGCATAAAGATAAGATTGGCCAGCCATCGTTTACAGCCAAAGCAACCTCCTCAACGCTGATTGCGATTTACGAGAAAATCATTGAAAGCAATGCCAAGTTTATTTTTGATGATTTAGTTGCAAAAGCTAAGGTCTACGGAGAAATCACTCAACCTGATGAAAGCACCCCGCTGGGATTGGCGCTGGTTGATCTAAACCGGATCGGCGCAGTTCCGTCTAACACACTGTTGATGTACTTGATGACGCTGGATGAAAAACACTTCGCCAGTGATGACACCTTACTTAGCGTTGTAAATTTCTTGCAGAAGTATTTTGTTCGAAGAAATATTACGGACACTCCCAGCACGAGAGACCTTGATCAATTACAAATTGATGTCATTGAGGCCTGTGAATCGAGAGTCAAGACCGGTCAAACTCTCGATCTCGACTTTGTTATTAGCGCCTACTGCAAAGGACGAGGGGAACCTGCTTCACTGCAATCCTTCGAATCCGCTCTGAGTGACAACCTGTTTTATTACAACAAACAGATGGCTCGCTATGTATTGGTAAAACTGGATGAGCGTGCTCATAGTCGTGAATACAAACCTGACTTCTGGGCTAGAAATAACAAAGGGCAATATATCTGGACGGTAGAGCATGTATTCCCACAGGGTGAAAATATTCCAGCCCACTGGGTAGATATGATTGCTGATGGGGACGCTAGCTTAGCAACAGAGATCCAAGATGAGTGCGTTCATTGCCTGGGTAATCTTACGCTAAGTGGCTATAACTCTCGCCTGTCAAATCAAAGCTTTGACAGGAAACAATCAAAAACAGAAATTACTGCAGCCGGGCATAAAATCGACATTGGCTATAAGAATGGCTTGTATTTGAACAGTCTAAATTTCGAGTCGAATGACGAGGACGTTTCACTATCATCGATCGAGCAGTGGAAAAAAGGTGATATTGAACAAAGAAATATAATGATGGTTAGCCTTCTCAGCAGCCAGTATCAATTTGACCATGAGACAACAAATAACGAGGACTGCGAGTAAATGCCATTAAAAGACTTTCCTTGGGAATATAGCTATAAAACGTCTCAAGTTCGGGAGCCTGGCGCTCCAGCGGTCGACATACTGAGAGAGTTTTACATCCCGTTACTTCAACGAGTTGTGCGCTATGATCGCGTTGCAGGTTTTTTCCGCTCTTCATCTTTAGCACTGGCTAGCAGAGGCATGACATCCTTAGTTAATCGAGAAGGAAAAATGCGATTGATTGCCGGTGTGGATATGACCCCACAAGATGTACAGGCTGTAATCGACGGTCAAATGGCAACATTGGAAAACCATCTTAATGATGAGCTTGCTGGGAAAAGTGAATGGCCAGAAGAAGCTGAGCGTGGTGTTGAGCTATTGTCATGGATGGTAAATCACGGGCATCTTGAAATCAAAGTTGCGTTACGCAAGCATGCAGACACTGGTGAAAGTTTAAGCTTGGATTCAAGTGAAGATGGATATGTGCATGAGAAATGGGCACTAGGATACGACGACGCTGGCGACATTTTGTATGCCAGTGGCTCCTGGAATGAGTCTGAAACCGCGCTGAAGCGCAATGCTGAAAATGTTGATATCGATTGTTCCTGGGAAGGTAAAAAGGAAAAGGCAAAAATTGCAGATGCTGCGAAATCTTTTGATGCCATGTGGAAAAATGAGCACCCGGCTTTTGTCGTTAAAGATTTACCTTCCGCTGTTAGAGAGAATCTGCTGCGGTTTTCTGAAAGCATCACCATTCCCGTTGAGATTAACAATCTTCCTGCTCAGGACTCATTACCTCAGCTTTCTGCCGAGGAAGCTCTACGTTTTGCAGCAATAAAGTATGCGCCACTTATGCCCAACGGTGAATATGTGGGTATGTACACTGCGCCAGTTGAAGCATGGCCTCATCAGGAAGTGGTTGCTCGGCGCATTATTGAGAATTATCCGGCATCGCATTTAATGTGTGACGAGGTAGGGCTTGGAAAAACCATTGAGGCGGGTTTGGCATTTCGGTCACTCTATTTAAGCAAACGGGCAAAACGTATATTGATTGCGGCACCTGCAAGTTTGACGCGCCAGTGGCAGCGAGAAATGGCGAGCAAGTTCTTTCTTGGATTTGATCGCGTAACAGCTTCACCAAGCGCTTGCAGAGAATCCATCTTCCCTCTGGAAGAGCGAGACAACATACCCAGTTTGTATGACCCAAACCTTTGTATCGTCTCTACAGGCTTAATGGCACGAAAAGAACGCCGTAAGCTTATTGATCAGGCCGATGGCTTTGATATTACTTTGGTTGATGAAGCCCACTATGCTCGTCGCCAAAACTCTCAGAAAGGCACACGTGGCTTCCCACGTTACAATCAGCTATACCAGACAATTTCTGATCACTTACGAGGTAATTGTCGTTCATTACTGCTAGCCACGGCAACCCCAATGCAGCTTGATCCGGTTGAAGTCAGTGACTTGATTCGGCTATCTAACAGAGTTGGTGCGTTTCAATTTGACCCATCTCTGATGCTCGCCTACTACCGTTTGGTTACGGCTGTCGCAAGCGGAGAGTCTATTAAACAAGACGAATGGGAGCTTATTCGTAAAGCGGTCACCAGTATTGAGCAGCTCGACCCTAAGCTTTGGTCCTACTTAAATGAAGTGGTGATTGACCCTGTTTCTAAGATTTCACTTCAACAATGGCTGACTCGTGGCACTGTGCCCATGACTTATGAGCTGCCCGCGTTAGCGAGACTTTTGTTTGCAGCCGCGCCATTATCGCGTGTGATGCAGCGACACACTCGTGACCTCCTAAAGATATACCGTAAAAAAGGTAAGCTGAATGCAAACCTAGCTGACCGTACTGTTATCCCAACACCTAAAATTCTTTTCACGGCTCAAGAAGCTAAGGTCGATGGCTTACTCGGCGAGTATTGTGATGGATTGAGGGAACAGCTACTTTCCAATGGTTTGAATGAACCTGGGCAAGTTGCTCTAGGCTTCTACCTGAGCTTTTTGCGCTTACGGTTCGCCTCGAGCTTATCGGCACTGAAACTTACATTAACGAGACGTAAAGCCAAAGTCGAAACGACGTTAATCCATCACCTTAAGGCAGACAATGACCCTAAAGATAATGACGAGCTCGAAGAGTTACTGATTGATGGCGGAGATGACGACAAAGACGCTGTTGAGGTCATGCTTAATAATAGAACGGCTGATGATTTAAGGTGGGAACGAGAGCAACTTGACGTACTACTGGCAGAGCTTGAAAATATTTATGAAGACTCAAATAAATTCCGCGCACTACTTACCGCCTTTAAACCCAGGGTTCAAGGCAAGCGCATAAAGCAGACGGTCATATTCACTCGATTTCTGGATACTCTTCACGATATTAGAGAACGCCTACAGGCCAAATTCCCCGGGTTATTAGTTGGAACGTACTCTGGTGAAGGTGGCAGCTATTATGATCCAGATAAAAATAAAATGGTTGGTGTTGAGCGTGACGTTATTAAGCACCGTTTTGTTCAGGGTCACATAGATATTCTGTTATGTACTGATGCTGCTGCTGAAGGTTTGAACTTACAGACCGCCGATTTACTTGTTAATTATGACCTTCCATGGAATCCGATGAAGGTTGAACAAAGAATCGGTCGTATCGATCGTATCGGTCAAACACACAATCAAATATATGTACTTAATTTATGCTTTGCCGACTCCGCAGAGCAATTCGTATATGAAAGATTATTACAGCGTTTAGCCAAAGCGAATTTGGTTGTCGGCACACAGCAGTTTTCAATGCTTCCAGTTACAACCGAAGAGTTTCAAAAACTGGCCGATGGCTCAATGTCTGAAAAGCAAGTCGAACAATCTGCCATGGAGCGTGCCGCTCGCCAAAAAAGCAATAACCGCTTGATGGAAGTACCCGTTGAAGAAATGTTTAATGTGTATGTTCGCTTGAGCCAATCTTACAAAAAACAAGCTTTACCAGCGACCTTGGATGACATCTGGCAAGTCTTACTTGAGTCAGAATTCTTGAAAAGTCTAGGCTGCGAAATTAGTGAATGTAAAAAATATATTAAGCTTAACAATGTCGAAAATATTGCCAACGGGTCCACGCTGACGACAGACCGCTCCTTATTTGATAAAGGCCTGCCAAATGGTGACGCTATTTATTTTGCGACCTATGGCGAGCCTGTATTTGAACGGCTAATGAGCTTCATATTTGACCAACTAGAGACTCAACCATTTCATATCATTGAGTCTGATAATCATGGCGTATCTGCAGCAGCGATCGCTTATACGGATGCAAATAACAGAATCCAATTAGTGACGTCTGTACAACAGGCGATAAAAGCATCTCACGTCGAGGCTCCTGACGATGAGAGCATGTTACAACGTTCACTAAAGCAGATAGATAACTACGCAGCTACACTTTCTCGAACGCTTTCAAAACTTGAAACAGTAGAAAAGAACAATCTTCGTCAAGCAAAGGCCCAAGTAGTACTTAACAACCAGATTGTTCGATCTTTGATGTCATCCAAGCTCAAAATGAGCAAGCTAGACGATAACGCAACCGCCTTACTCAAAGCCTTAGAAGAACAGTTTCACAAACGTGATTCTGCGGTAAGGATGAATAGCATTCCAAGAGAGCTTGAATCTGTACTCTCTGCTGGGCTGATTGCTTCTAACTTCCCCAAACAGGGCGAGGGGCATATCGATACTCCAGTGCTTGTGGTAAATACTGCACTAGAATCTCTTGCACGAAGAGTTGATGGCAGCAGAACGTCAGCCAGAAGACAAACTGCAACATCAGTTATCGAGAGTATTAAAAAAACACCTGATGAGATTAATTAAGCTTTAAGACCAGATGCAGGAGTGGCATATACAACCCCTTCTGCATTACGACGTTTAATCAAACCATTCAACTTCCGGCCACCAGCCCATACCCATCGCATTAGCTGCTCTGGCACTTCAGCATGAGCTTGGTGATTGACCTTTCTTCGAAGAGTCGAACGCTGTAAGGCCCCTGATCCAAGGTTGAAGGTAAATGAAACCAATGCATCAAACTGGCCATCTGTTAGTGGGACGTTCACCAAACGCAGGACCGCTCGTTCTGCTGATTCAACGTCTTTACGCAATAGCTCTTCAGCTTCAGTCTCACTGATCTCATGAAAAGATTCGCCCGAACGGACCAAATGCCCATAGCCGATGGTTGGGTATCCGGCTGGGCAGATATAAACCGTCGAGCTAAAGCCTTCGAATCGTTTGATCAAGTCGATGCCATCTTGGGTAATATGGCGCATATCAATGCCCCCTGGCTTTTGCCAAGGCTCGTTGACCGAACCAGAAGCTCATCACCGCTGCAAACAATGCTTGTGTTTCCGGGTCCCAGATTTGTGGCAAAGCGATGATGAAATCTAGGCCTTGATCGTAAACCAACACATACAACGCGCAGACTTTGATGGCGGTGAACAATAGGAAAAATGCGTAAGTGATCACCGGGCGCACAGATGCTCGAAGTCCATCCACCCACTTTACTCCAGAAGGCTGGCTGTCGTGCTTTAGTAATGCGAGGCTTTCATTGATATCCGCATTGACGGTAATTTCCTTGAGTCTTTGATTATGGCCAAGACGCATCTGTTCCATTTGTCGATCAAGAATCTGTAGCTCGTGTTTTCTGTCTTGTTTGTCATGCCAGATTTTCAGCAAGTCTGGAAAGGCACTCGAAATAAAGCCAAGTAGGCTACCTAACAATGTGAGCATATTATTGTCCTCCGAACAGTTTTAGTTTTATGGCTGCGCCTAGCAGCAAGGTGGCGAGAATGCCTGTAGTGGCAACTTTGATAACGGTTTGCCATGCGGTACGCCGGGCATCCCGCCAAGCATCCAACAAGTCTCGAAGCTCTCGTATATCCCTAGCGGCGTGGCCGTTTTCTAAACCTAGATGCGCTAGTACACGTTCAGCACCGCGCTCTGCGGCGCTATTCAACAAGCTTTCAAATTCGTCTTTCGGCACAACCACCATGCCGTTTTCTTTTTCTTTGGCTGGTGCCATTTACAACCTCCTAAAATGACGAAACCGCCTCATGGGCGGTTTCAAATACAACAATGTCTTATCAGTTATTGGGGACTTCAGCATCACACCGGGTTTGAAATCCACTGGAATCTAGTTGGTGCTCAACACGGTTAATGACCCAATCACCATCTACCGGATCGCGGATACCTGCAATACGAAACTTTCCTTCGGCTTGTAGCTCCGGCCTGCCGAGTAATGTTAGCGAAAGCATGGCTGTGCCTCTGAGTAAGCTTTGCAGTTTAGCTGTAGCCGCTCTTGTCGCTTCTTGGGCGTCGTTGTAGGTATGGCGAATGGCAAAGACCGGCTCGCCATCACCGACTAATACACTCTGTTTTTCCGCTGTGTCATTGTCATGCCAGTAGGCTTTCACGGATTGGTATTTACCACGCTCTGCTTGCGTCATACGGTGCCGGGAAATTTGGTGCTTTGGTATCTCAACTAATGGCAACTGCTGCCCGGTGGCTGACTTGGCTTCGCCTTTGGAAACAAATACCAGAAAGCCTGCAACGGGTTTGCTTACGGCGCCATGTTGCCGAGCTAAGCGTGTCAATAAGTGCAAGTCAGATTCATTGGTTTGATCGATGTGTTCAATGGCGATCAAAGCCAATTGCTCAGATATCTTTGCAGATAAACCATGCTCGCCTGCTATCGTCTGCACCAAATCGCCCAGCGTAATACCACCCCAACTGCGGGTTTTAGGCGCCTTGATTGAAGCGCGCATATCCGCTGCTTTGCCGCGAACAGTGATGGTGTTTGGCGGCCCTGAATGCTCGATGTCATCAACAATGTATAAACCCATGCGGGTCAATTGGTTTTGATCGGTACCTAGAGAAATATCCAACTCCGCGCCATGGCTCGGCCATTGTATTTTTGCATCACGATCATCCAGTTGCAGCTCAACTGTATCGGATTGATTACCTGCCTCATCGGTAATGCGAAGCGATAACAGACGATCTCGGATTGTGTCAGTGATGTCTTGCTGATCCGCCAGAATCCTAAAGATTGTTCTCATGTATTAGCTCCATAGACGAATAGTCTCTTGGCTTCGGTTTTGCTCCGATAGGTTCGGCAGCTCTATTAATAAGCCAGAGGGATAGACTGGACCCATATCAGCAAGACCGGGATTCGAAGTTAAAACAGGCTCAAGATAACCATCCGCTTGGCCGTAGTACGACAAGCAAATTGCATCCAACATATCGCCATCGCGCGTTCGATAAGTCGCCATTAGTTATCTGCTCCATAATTCACAAGTTTAAGCTGGAAGCTTTGTTTAAGCGGTTGACCGTTTCCTTGAAAGAATGACTGCCCTTCATCAATTTGAGTAATAACCCATTGCCCCCAGACAAAACCTAATCCATCCACCAGTAACAACGGCTGCCCCTTGCTAGCTTCGGCACGCATGGTATCCAGTTGTTCCAACCCGCCTTTAAAGTGTGGATAGATCACACCACTAAGCTCGATCGATTCTTCACCGGCTCCCAAAAATTGCATCGCTGGTCGGCGTTGTAGTCGCTCTTGAGCTTGCCAACGATAGGCTTGGCCGTGTTTTAGTTCTTGATAAGCCGCACTGTCGATGGAGAATCGGTAACTGCCTAACGCCATCATGGTTTCGCTCATAGCACCACCTTAACTTTCATCAAAAAGCGCTCCTCTTTGCTGACTTGCCGCTCGCGCCTCTCGTTGTTCCAGTGCTTTTTGAACTTCACCGGCAATAGCTCTCTCATCCATACCGGGTGCAGCATGAATGGTAATTGGCGCATCAATACTGACGGACTGTTGGTTATGAGTAGCAGCGCTGACTGCTTGAATTTGAGGTAGTGCGTTGACCGTTGAATCCGGCAATGCCATTGCAGGTTGCGCCGCTAGCGATGCCCCAATGGCGGCTGTCGCTAGCTTTCGTTTATTACCTGAAGATGGCGCATCCTCAGATTCATCACCCCCTAGCCAACCAGAAACAGCGCTCCAGGCAGAACCTAATAACTCGAAAGGCTTTGCTAGTAAGTTCATCTTGCCTAGCAGCCAATCCACGGCACCACTGGTAATATTTTTTACACCGTCCCAAAGGCCTGAAAAGAACTCACCGATGGGCTCCCAGTATTTAATCAGCATCAAAGCTGCACCCGCTAATGCGGCAATACCCACAACAATGAGTCCGATCGGGTTGGCAGTCATGGCTACATTCATTGCCCATTGCGCTGCGGTCACCACTCCCATTCGAACAGCAGATAGAGCCGATAGGACATTCATCCGCGCCATGCCCATTTGCGCCATGGCGATGCCAGCACTCAAGGTTCGGTATGCAGTCACCAAGCTAAGTACACCACCTTTTAAAAAAGTGAACGCATAAGCGCCAGCGATAGCAGTCACCTTCAGTGCAACTAAACCTACCGTTGCACCGACTATCACTTTAGTAAGCCATGGGTATTCTTGCGCAGCACCCGACACCCAGCTGGCCATTCCGGCAAACAGCTGAGCGCCTGCAGCAATGGTTGGTAACAATAAACTGCCAATACTGATAGCAACGCTTTCAAGTGCGCTGCCCAATCGCTTCAGGCTACCCGCTGTGGTGGCACTCATTTTTTTAGCCATGGTATCGGCGGTGCCTTTCGCTTGCTGTAGCTGCTGGATATAAGAATCCAATGCGCCGGAGCCAGCTTGTTTGAGCAATTCTGTTAAACCTGCGGAAGCTTCTGAGCCAAAGATTTGCTTAATGGCTTCGGCTCTTTCAGCAGACCCTAAGCCTTCGGTGGCTTGCGCTAGCTCCTGCAATAGTTCAGGGACCGAGCGTAAGTTGCCATCCAGATCTTTAACTTCAACACCTAGGCTGGCTAAGGCATCCGCAGCAACCTTGGGCGGTGCTGACAAACGTAAAAACGCCGCGCGTAATGCGGTACCTGCCATGCTGCCTTGAATGCCAACATTACCCAACAAGCCAGCCATCGCAGCCACTTGTTCGATACTCGCCCCGGCACTACTGGCCACAGGAGCTGCATACTTCAGCGTATCACCAAGCATCTGCAGCGTGGTATTGGACGTTGTGAACGTGGCCGAAAGCACATCACCCACACGACCCATCTCATCGGCTTTTAGAGAAAAGCCACTTAAGATATTGGATGCAATATCTGCGGTGCCCGCTAAATCACTACCAGCCGCTTGGGCCAAATTAAGCATGCCCGGCGTTGCAGAAATAATCTCATTGGTTTTAAAACCGGCCATGCCTAAAAAGGTCATGGCCGATGCCGCTTCGGAGGCTGAAAACTGAGTTGTTTCACCCAAACGTCGAGCCGTTTGTTCGAGCCCTAAAAGCGCATCATCACCAGAGCGGGTAATTGCACCTAAGCGCGCAATGGATTGTTCAAAATTCACCGCGATGCTCACCGGTGTAACAACCGTTGCCCCTAATGCCACTGCATCAAATAACTGACCTCGCAGGTCTGCGCGCTGGGCTTTATTGGCCTCCTGAGCGCGCATGGCCTGATTCAGTTTTCGATACTTTTGGCTGAGGCGTTCAACCGATGCGCCTAATCGAGCGTTATCCCCCATCAGGTTTCTGCTGGATACTCCCGCTTGCTGTAACTCACGCCGACTTTGTTGCAATCGGTCCCGCTGCTTACCTAAGGTTTCAGACAGGCGCTCTGTTTTACGCTTTGCTGCTTCAAAGGATTGCGTCAGTTGCTTGCTGGGTTGATCGGTACTGGCAACTTCACGTCGTAATCTAGATAACTCTCTACTGGCAGCTTCATAGGCAACTCGAGCCTTACCCACACTGGCTTCACCTAACTCAACCTTTTTAATCGACGCTTGCTGGTTCTTCAGTTTGTTGATGGATGAACCCAGTTGATTAAGCTGAGACTGAGATCCTCTTACGGACGTACGAAAGCTTTGGCCAATACTTGCGCCGATTTGGAGAGCTAATTTAAATGACGACTGAGCCATTGGCGCCTCCATTAATTTTTAGTTGATTAAGATTTTGGCACGCGAGGTAATACATCCAGCCACTGCATAAGTTCATGGCCATTCAATTCGAGTAATTCAGAAAGTGCCCAACCGGTATGGCTGGCCAGAGTCACTAAAGCGTAACGAGCATCACGCGGGCTTAAGACAAAAAATCTTGATAGGCCTTTTGCAGCTTTGAGTAATCAGCCATGTCCAAGTCGAGCAAGTTTTCCGGTGTGAGTTCACATAGGTTGGCAAACAACTGGATCTCTTTTTCGGCATCGTTATCAACACTCTTTTCTACACTGAGCATGTCACGCACTTTGGGCCGACGCAATTGCAACACGCTTACTTTGGTACCGTCGATATCAATGGGATGAGTCAGTTCAATTTTTAGTTTATCCATTACTTGGCCTCACTTTTTGCTTCAGTGTCTGCTTCGGTTTGCGCTTCGCTTTCTTGGGTACTCTTTGCTTGCAGTGTTTGGTTTGCTTGCAGTGTTTGGTTTTCTTTCACCAACTCTGCGATGCGTTGTGCCGCTGCTTTATCGGGTGAAACAAAGCCACCATTGCGCAGTGGTCGGGCTTGAGATTCTGTTAAAGCTAACTCATCGCCGTAACTGACTTTTTTGCGACTATGAGTGGTTGGCTTAATGACGTAATATTTTTCGGTTTGCATTATCAACTCCTCAAATGCCTAGCGCGGAACGAACCGCAGATAACTGATCGACACCACCAATGGTGCGAACCATGTTGGGGATATCAATTTCATGAACAACGTCACCACCGTGGGTTAGCTTGTAATAGCGAAGCGCTAGCATGATCTTCAAGGTCGCTTTTTCACCGGGCTTCCAATTACCAGGATCCATTTCACGCACAATGCCCTGTAGATTAACCACCACGGCTGTTTGCGTTCCGTCATCTGAAATCACTGCACCACGTATCGTTAACGGCGTAAGCTGGCCGGGCGCCAAGCCAAATAGTTTCAACACATTTTTGTCAAAACGTGTGAGCGTGAATTCGCTTTCAAGCTTTTCCATACCCATCTCAACTTCGATAGGTGCATCCATTCCACCGTTGCGAAACTCCTCGGTTTTTAAAGTGAGTTTTGGCAGCGTGAGTTCTTCCACGTTTCCTGCGAAGCCTCGTCCGTCGACGAACAAGGCCATATTTTTCAAAATATCATCTAGCATGCTCGTCTCCTCTAGGCTGCATCAGGCAGAATTTCTACCAGATAATCATTCACTAAGTGACTTCTGAAAGTGATGTGTTCGGCGGGGTAAGGCGGCGTAAAATCAAAGTCGATATAGACCTTACCTTGAGCTATTTGATCGGGAGTATTCAATTCTGGATCAGCCCAAGCTTGACCATTAATGATCGCACCCACTGTTCGTAAGTGTCGCAAGTAGGCATTCACACCTTCGAGCACATCTTCGATATAGATTTTGGTAATGTTGCGATCCACGGCCCACATATGCGCACGAAGTAACGACTCATTGATCATGTCGGCTGTGCGTCGCACACTCAAAAAGGCCCATTTTGGATCGGCAGAACAACTTCGGTTCCCCCATAAGCGAAAGCCATCCTTTTGAATAATGGTGGCCACTTCATTTTCATTGAGGAAGTTTGCTCTGGCGTTGGTATCACCCAATGCAAAATCAACACTGCGCGCAGTGCCCATCAAACCGCGAATTTCACGATTGGATGGCGACCACCAAAATCCGCGTTCTGCATCCGATTTAGCAATGAGCCCTGCAACTCGAGCACTGGCTGGACGAACCACCTCGACGTTGTCTTCGGCATCCCAAACGCGAACCCAAGGATCAATTAGATACAGTCTTGGGCTACCAAACATTTGCCGGTAGTCGATGGCTTCTTCATCGTTGTAATTCGGTCCATCAGCAATCACAACGGCTCGTAGCCGCTCAGCGACAGAAAGAAGCTCGTTTGCTACTGCCGGGTGATGACTGAACTCAGGGGCGATCAAAATACGGGGCGTAACATGCACTTCATTTTCTGCCGCTAAGAAGGCTTGAATCCCCAGGTACTGCCCAGTCTCGTCGTCAATGCCGCCGATAATCTGGCCGACATTCGGCAACCACGGGCCTTCGAACTCTTCTTCAAAGCTTGGCCATTCTTCTTCGCCAAACCAATCCGGTACGCGAATTAGTACAATCATGGCACCAGTCTGATCGAAAATATCATCAATGGCTGCAGGCAAGGTGCCATCTCGACCAAGGCCCGCCGCTTCGCTGCGTTTGCCTGCAATTAATATGGGAGTGTGGTAGGGGAACTGGTCTTCGTCTGCATCAGGCGCTGTGCCAATAAGTCCGATCACAGATGAGCGAACGGTGCGAATTGGTCGAGGTCCAGAGTCGATTTCAACGACTTCGACCCCATGTAAAAATTGTTCAGGCATTTGGGACAACCTCAATGTGATGTAAAAATAAAAAGCATAAATACCAATCTTCTTGATTGGTGATTGGTACTTCATGCTCTGTGTCGAGTGAAAATAAGTAAGCGTCGCCTGCAGTATTCGTAAGCGCTTGAGGCTTCCCATCTTGCCAAAGAGTGAATTTCCCACTGCTATTGAGCGGAATCGACAAGCAGTTAAACAGCCCTTTACTTGCCTTAAAGCGATCTAACTGCCCACCTTCAGGAAAGTGCAACAACCAAATTTCGTTTGAATTTTCCATTAAATTATTTGGCAATAGATCATCGATTAAGGCTCTTAGTGATGCAGGCATTCGCCAATACTTTAAGAATCGATAGTTGGATAAAACTTGATTACCTCTAGTGCCCATTCGGCGCCAAACACCTTCACTCTTTCGAAACACATCGGTGTTTTCCTGAGACGCAGACAATAGCTTCCCGCACTGCTCAGGTGAGAGCAGCGAACTGATGGTCTTACTCATGTTGAATTACCTATAAAGAAAAACGATGACGTAGCGTTCAGATAGAGCACTTGGAACCGAGTGAACTAGCTGCATTTGATTAAAGCGAATCAGCTGACCTGATTTATCCAAAATGGATTGCGGCTTTTCAAGATCATTGTTTTCGTACCAACGAAACTCACCGCTATTACTTTGCATACACAGGAGTGAGACTGCCAGATACCCTTCGTTATCAATATGCGGAGGCATACCCCCTCCTAGGAGGGTTCTGTTAACCACCCAATCTTCACATTCATACCCTGGAATGATTGGTTCGATTGCATCGACAGCCAAACGAATTACTTCAGGAAATGACTCTCTACCACATGAGAAGTAATGACCAACTTCACCATTCAGACCTAAGTTAGGTTTATGCCTACTTCGGTCACGCCAGTATGCTTCATCTAACGATGTAATCATTTGCCGAATAGTGTGAGCTTGCTGCTCACCTAAGTGTGGTTCAACACTGATCATTGCGGCGTACCAGGGTGAGGTGCACGACCTATAACCTCGTGAAGCCCACCTTCAAGCTGTGCATTTAATACGGAGCGTTCGGTTGCTTTATCACGGTACTCATAACCATTTTGAGTAAGATACGCCTGCTTGTAGCGTTCATTGTTAGCCACAGTATCGTCGATGTATTTACGCATTCGACGATACTCAGTCAAAAGTGCCTCGTCTAATGCCGACTTTTCAATCAGCATATCTAAAAGCTGATAAACAATATTGAGCTGATGATAATAGCGATATTCTCGAAAAACCTTATCCTGGCAATCAGCATCCAGCTCGGTCTCCGTAATAACCGTGGTCTGATTTGCAATCGGAATCACTGAACCATCGCCATAGTTCCCTTCCCAAATCTCTTTATCGAGATCCATTTCGACGGTCTTATATTTAAAATGCGTCTCATCACAAGACGACTCATCCACGTTCATTTGATCAGTCGCATAGGTTAAGCCAATGTACTGATCAGTGAACTTATTAAAGATGACAATGACCTTCATAATTATCCCCAGAAGCCGTTGGTACTGGTTGCGATCGAACGCCAAGATCCAGCTTTGATAAATGTCGTGGTGTATTCATCGGTCCACCAGGCGCTGCCATTACCGGTACCACGCACATAGCGGTTTCTATACTTCACGACCAAATGATCGTTATTGTTAAAACCACTATTTGGATGAATCGCTAGCGCCCAAGTTAAAGCAGTGCTTCCTGTGGCCGTATTTCCAGTCGTTCGCACATCCACATATACGGCTCTAGGCACTTCGGTAAGGCGTATATATCGATCGTCATGACTGTGACTAGATGGCGGGAAGGTTTTTGGCTTACTATCTATCTGGGTCCACGTGTGCCTATGCCCTGAAGGGGGATAGGTTGATGGCTTGCTATCAATTTCATTCCACGGATGACGGTGCGATACGCGTGCATATCTGGCATCACCATGAACCCTCACCCCTTTTGGCGTAACAACTTCATTATTAACAGCTCCCGCTTTCGCATCTGTATCCGTTGCAAAGCGAACAACTCCCAACTTTGCTGTGGTTGCAGGCGAAAGATTAACAGTACCATTACCAATGACATTGATGCTGTCACTGGGCAGTGCACTCAAAGCAACATCAAAAGCCAGCAACAAGTCCACACCGGGAGCCTTATAGGCGAGCGGCTGTGACGGGTGACTCCAAACCGCCAGCAAAGTACCATCCTCCAGGTAGAAACCAACCTCCCGAACCCAATACGCCTCTTGCTGACCATCTTCTATGGCTGTTATATGTATTTGGTTCGGCGACAGTTTATTACCGTTACCAACGGGTATTCGTCGTTTTTCTTGTTTCAACTTGGTAGCTGCTGATGTTGGCGACCAACTTTGATCCCCTAACGCCACGGCAACAATATTGGCTTCTAAGCCAGAATTTGTGGCGTTAAACACTGCAGTAATACCCGCTTGGGTGATAACAGGTTTAAATGCTGAGCTCATTACAACTCCATATTAATACGTGTGACACTGTGTGTTTGATTCGCACCGGCCACACTGATTGCGCCATCAAGCTGAACTTCAGAAAAAATCATTTCACCTTCAGCGCGAATGTAAGATTTGATTTGATGTGCCGTGGCAATTGAAAAACCGCCACCAAACAACACGCCGACTTTAAATTGGTAATGACTTCGTACAGGCTTGGAGTAATCAATGGCATGCTTTAATGAACGATAATAATCTTCAGTCAAAACAGGGTGAGCGTCTTCGCTAAAGTTGTCCCCAACCCAAGCCATTACCGAAAACGTATGGGGTGGTCCGTTAAATTCAAACCACTCTTTAAGCTCCACTGCCACACCAAATACCGCCATAGCCTGCTTAACGGCTAATACCGTACCTTTGCGACGATGAATCTCTATGCTGTTTGCTATTTGCTCTCGTTTAACAGCTGTTGGCCAATCACTATTCCAGTTATCAACCGATAAAGCCCATGCTAGCCAAGGCAGTAATTCTTCTGGGCAGGTAGTTGGGTTCCATACCGTTTTTATCGGAACGGGTAGCACCTCTGTCTTGCTCGTTACTTGCTCAACATGCCTCTCGAAATAAGTTGCATTGAATGGAAGCAATGATTTATTCATCTGTTCCACCCACGACTAGGCTTACCGATTTGCACCAGGCTGCAGATTCATTTTCAACAACAATGGTGTTAATAGGTTCTGTTAACTCAACCCGCTGAACACCAGGCTGATGCAAGGCAGAATAAATACCTGATAGCGTAATATCATTCCCAAGAAGGTGATGGCGGTATACGTAATTATCGATGGCATCTTGCGACTGACGTCTCACGACCTCTGCATCGGGGCCTTCATAAAGGAAAAGTTTCGCCTTAACGTTATATTCAATGATGGTTCCAGCTTTAACGACCACTTCATCAGTTAAGGGCCTGACATGCTCCGCCGTTAATTGTTCCGCTACCAGCTCCAACACTTCACTAGTGGGTATACCTCTTCCGTCAGTCGATAAGATAGTAATGCTCACCTTACCTGGCGCAGGGCTTGAGACATCCACATCCTTTACCAATGGACTAGCCGCTAGCGCGTGAAAGACATAACTACCAATTGGACCCGCTGTACTATGCCCCTCTAAGCTCAATTGAACCCGTTTACGTAAGCGATCATCTGTTTCGTAAATGGCATCAAGAGGCGGTATCGCATCTTGATCCTCAGGAGTTATAAGCTGACGCTCAACACCAAAAAATGCGGCTAGATTTTCAAGGTCGGCGCCAGTCGCATAAGCCAACATAACACCACGAGCACCATCATTAACTCGCGCCCTTAAAAGCAGTTCGCGATAGGCTGCCACTTCCAATATTTTGTACGCAGGATCACTTTCTAATAAAGCAGAGAAGCTTTCATCTCGTTGCAGCAAGCCTGCTAACATACCCTGCAATATCGTTTCGTAATCCAACGATTCAATGATATCTGGCGAAGGTAATTTAGCTAAGTCTATGGCACTGAACCCACTCATAGCACCACCCCTTCTATTGCTATTCTCTTATTATCCGGCAGATAAATTCCTTCAAGGCTGACCATCAAACCGCCAGGATGAACTTCTTCAACTTGCACTCGAGTTAACTCAAGTCTCGGTTCCCATTTCACCAATGCCTCAGCAACAGCCGAATAGATTTCAACCATCAACGATCGATTCACTGGCGCATCAACTATCTGATACAAACGGGAACCATAGCCTCTTCGCATAACGCGAGATCCAATAGGAGTCGTTAAGATATCGATAATTGACTGGCGCAAGTGATCAATGCCGGAAGCGACTGCCCCGGTCATTCGATTCATACCATTCATAATAAGTTACTGCGATTGATTGGGCGGAGCCGTGTTACCCGGTCCAGACTTAATGCCCGCATGAGTATGACTATTGAAAATGTCCCGATCGCTTTTCATCGAACGAGTATGATCTGTAATATCACCTGACGCTTTGATGTCGCCAGTTACCGTCACATCACCAACAAAATTAATACCGCCATCTGATACCAACATTGCTTTAGCGCCTGACGGTAATATTGCAGACAGTCGATGCGCTTTACGGTCATACTCAATCACTGCACCATCTGAATAAACCTGTTTATGGCTGTCAGCACTGCTACTTGTTGATGGAAAATCAGTTTGGTTAATTGAACCAAGCACAACACCCTGTGTTAACTCCCCGCTAGGCGAAAGTACGACAACCTGTTCGCCAATCTCAAGTGGCCACCAACTAATGTCAGGGCCTGCGCGTTGCATGAGCATAGGTAACCAAGCCGTTTGAAGTTCACCAATCCTAACTTGCAGTTTTGGTATTGGCTGACTGTAATCAGCCGCTATAACTTTCCCAAGCAGAATCATATTGGCAAGCCGACGATTCAATTCTGTGATTTCAAAATCAATCATTGGCTACACCTCTAATTCTTGATTTTCTGTATCCAAACCTGAAATAGATATCACACTGGGAATAACAGCGGTGCCATTCCATACATTTTCGCCAACTCGAACAGTTTGGGTCCACTCAATTAGCCAAACTCTATGCCCTTGATAGTCAGGCGAAAAATGATCCGGGCTCGCTTGTTTTAGCCTTGCACGCCCCATATTGGTTTCTGACCATGAATGATTAAATAACCAAAGCATGGCCTCTTGGACTAGCGCCCAAAGGTCCGATTCTGGCAACTGATCAGACACCAGAATTCTGGCCTCAAAATGAGCAATAAGAGCCAGCTCTCCGGTTCCTGGGTCACTGCCAGGCTCTAGCTCAACCAAATCAATTAAGATCGCAGGTAATCGAATATCATCACGTCTTCGTGGAAATGAACCGCAATGCTGTATACCAACTATTTCTGAAAAGCCTTGCTGAATTTCCTTGAATAAAACACTCAACACATCCATTTATGCTGCCCTCAAAAGGTAGCGAAGTTCACGATCAAATATCGTTTCAAACTGTTTTAACGCTGGCCCGTTAGACAGATCTTCCATAATTTCCTGCATCTTCCCCGTTATCACAATTTGTACTTCCTGAATGGGTAGCCGAGCCTTCCCTCGTCGCCGAAAAACGCCTTGATGACCATTAGGCATCGTCGCCAAAAAAGCATGATCAAACTGTCGTCGACCAACTCGAACGCCCGTTGAATTTTGAGATTCACTACCTAATTGCTTCGCTTTAATAACGCCAGACCGCTGAGACAAACCAACAACACTTTGAGGGTTCGACTGTTTTGCTCTAACTAATATGAGCCCCTCTCGAACAGCACCCACTTTAATGGATAACTCTTTTGCCGTTTTACTCGCGACCTGTGTTCTTGCCCATCGAGCAGTCTTGTTTAACGCTCGAGTCGCCGCTACCTTCAATTGTTTTTCTGTTGCGGTGAGCGAGCGACTCCATTCACTTAAGTTAGGTGATGAATTAATTTGTAAGGTCAACATGAACGACCCCTTATTCTATTAGAGGCAAACTTTCTGTGATCCATACCAATTGATGAAGGTCCAACCGTGGCTCAGACTCAATTCGATAGATTCGACCATCGATATGTATTTCATCGCCTCGGCTAGGTGTTGCAACTTCCGACACTCGAAACTCCAATTGCGGGTCCTCCGCATGCAAGTGGCCATCACCCAATTCAAATAGCTGCTCTGGGCGACGCGCAATTACGCGAATTTCTTGAGCACCTGAAAGAGGTTTAAGATAAGTTGCCATTCGCCCAAGATGAGAAAATTGACTATCAATAGCCTTTTTAAAGCGATCGTTAACGTTCATCACGAGTAAGACACTGATACGCATCCCATGCCTTATCTCGATTAGACCTTGAAATATCTTGGCCTAGAATCTCTTCAATGGCTTTTACCAAAGGCTTGCCATCTTTACCAAAAGCATCAGGTTTTAGATCATCAATGGCATCCATAATCGCATCGATCAAATCAGTGGATTTTGAACTCTTCGAGGGTTCCTGAATGGAGAACCCTCTCGAAACCAAATACTCAGCTTCCTCATTGGGTAAGTTTACGGGCGTACCAGGAGCGACATATTCATAAGCACCTGGCTGACCAATTCGCAGCGTTATCGTTGTGGTTATTTTCATGCAGCACCTCCATGTGCTGCACCCTGATGGGCAGCCTTCGGCTGTGCAAATTTATTTCCAGAAAAATTTGTCATGTTGCCTCCTAACGAACCGTCGCACAAAATGTGGCGTTAGGGCGGTAAGGCACAATCAACGGGGCCGACTGCATCAGCAACCAACGTACTGCCGGATCTTCCTCCAACCATGATTTGGTGAAGTAGCGGCTTGCCCGATAGTTGGCTTTTTCATCTTGAATGACGCCATAGCACCGGGTACCTTCCAGTAAGCCTTGGCTGGCAAGTAGTACCGTATATTCCGGCAGCATATTTCTGGAAACACCATCATCATCGACGTAGGCGTCGTTATAGACCCAGAAATCAAAATCACCCACTGAACCTACATAACGTGCTTTATCGTTACCTTGCCCTCGGAGGATTGGGTCGACTATTAATGTACTGGAGGTTCCACGACGGAGTTCAAGCAAACGCTCAACTTTGGGATCAGCCTTAAAGACTCGCCATGCCAAAGGGTCCATAACAACTGTACGAGCGGCGGCACCCGATTTGATTTGTACTAAGCCCGCCCAGTCTTCAATGTCATCTAACACTTTAACATCAGGTTCACCCCACCGAGTCGCGCCTGTCAGTGCCTGAGTCAGTGCTGGATCACGCTGAAAATCAATAATCTGTGTTGGGTAGTCTTCACCGGTTACTGTAATTTTTCCGGTTCGTAACGCTTCGGCCGCCATCACTTCTTCGCGGCGAGTCAGGTTTTCTAATTGATTCGTTAACGCACGATTTAATGCAGCCTCTCGGCGGTCCATGGGCTTTAAATTCCCCCCAATGGTTTCGCCAATCAAACGCTTCAGTGGAGCACTAGGGTCAAAGCGACGCTTATCTTTCACGTAGGCAGGCTTAAAGCTGCGTGTTTCAAACCCTTCCGCAGCAATGACCTTACCCTGAACGAGCGGTGATACAAATGGCACTAATCGCGGTTTAGATTTATCAATATCGAAGTGAATTTCTTCACTATCTTCTGTTTGAATAGAACCGAAAAATGTATCCAGCAAAAAGGATGCTGGACGATCCAAGTGCTCGACGACTCGGTTAAGCACATGAGTTGAAAATATATCCATGAGAATATCCTATTGCTGGTTAAGCTTGATTGTTTCGTAGAAAAATTGATCGCTCTCGAAAAGCGATCGAAATAGACGCTATTGAATGGCCCGGACCAAACGTGAGAGCTGCCGCATTAAATTCGCCCGCTAAATACACATGGGCCTGTGTATCGCCAGCGGAGGCATCCACCGCCTCGACCAGCAAGGCATCCGGTTCTTCTGATCCATCATTTGCTCCTGCGTCACTCAATAAATAGGCTCCACTAGCTGCAACCCTGCCTAACACAGCACCAGCAGGTAATGAGGCACCGCCAGTAATCGTGACAACTCGAGTAATTCGCGGAAATTCACCTGCAATTAGATTGTCGGGCGCATAGCTCCCTTGATCGTTAAATCCTTCTGCAATCCCAGGCATGCTCATACCGCACCCCCTTGTGAAAACTTAGCGATCCGCTTCGCCACTGCATCGGCATCATCACCTTCCTGTTCTGGAGCATCTGGCTCAATGGCAGGGTTGCCCACTGAGGCCATGACCTGTTCAAAACCTGTATTGGAAACTGGAGCCGATGCTTCGGCTTTTACCGGTGAAGCATCTAGCGTTGCCAGCGCCATATCAGCGCTCATATCCGTAGAAAATGCCAGGTGCTGAGCTAACTGTTCACGGCCCTTTGCAGTCTCAGAAGATATGATGGTGCCAATACGTTCACGTTCTTTTTTAACGCTTTGCTCGGATGCTTCATCATTCGTTGAGGCTATAGTTTCGGTTTGAATGGCTTCAACCAACTGCGGATAGTCGGCTTTTAATGATTCCAGACTAAGGACTTGCCCTTCAGAAGCCTCAGTCTTGTGGTTTTTGTCAGTCATCGTGCTGTCCTCAAGTGCTAGAAAAGAAGAACCCCGCAACTTGGCGGGGTTCTGATTGTTTGAATGTTCATTGATAATTCGTTCCAGGCTTCCGATATCATCGGCCAGTCCTGAGTTGATGGCGTTCTTGCCAATAAAGACATCACCGCCACCGAAGTCTTTGATAACCGTTGGCGGGTCGACACCACGATGCTTTGCAATGGATTCAATAAATACCGTCGCTAAATCATCGATACGTGATTGCAGTCGTGATTTTCCATCCTTACTACTTGGATCTAATCGTTTATAGGGGCTTTGGGATGACACGATCTCTAAGACGTTTTCATCTTTACTTCCTCGATAAACAGCTACCACACCAATGGACCCGAGCATGGACGTTTCTGAAGCAATAATTTGATCGCAAGCTGACGCAATCCAATACGCACCTGAAGCCGCATCACCTGAGGCATAGGCAATGATTGGTTTTTTGCCACGAGCTTCGAAAATCATACTGGCAAATTCAGCGCAACCATTGACTTCGCCGCCCGGTGAATCGATATCCAAAATAATGCTATGGACGTCTGGATTTTCTAAAGCACTGGTAAAGTCTTTCGCTAAGATTTCGTAACTGGATGCACCACTAATTGCAGTAAATATATTTGCGTAACGAAACAAAGGACCTACGACAGGAATAACCGCCGCACCTTCTCGAATCTCAGTTACGTAACTATTGTCTAACTCTCTACCGAGCTTCGCAGACACCACTTCGATGCTTTCGTTTTGGCGTGATGCAATCGTTAAAATATTATTAAGCGCAGCCTCGGTAATTGCCCATGGCTCACCAGCTGCATGATTCCAGAACTTCATTGTTTTTCCTCTGCAGTCTGAGGAGCGTATTGAGACGTTTCAGTATTCAAACCTAGCTCTCTCATTTTTGTTTGTTCTCGAGCTCTTTGTTCGAGCACTTCTTCCCAATCTAAGCCTTGGGTGGCACATTCATCTTCAAGAGTTGAAAGACCAATCTCTAAACGTATCTTTGAAGCCTTGGCCTCTTTAACAGGGTCAATCCAACCGCGCCCTGGACCAATCCATTTGCATCGACACCAAAGCGCTTTATTTTGATAAAAACCCGGCGCCTCAATCATGCCTTTGTTAATAGCTTCCTCTAACCAGAGCTCATAAACAGGCTTCGCCCAATAAGTAGCTAGCCAATGACGTCGGCCAATAAAATATCGCCATGCTTCCATCAACGCTGCGCGTGCTGAGGAGTAATTGGTTTTCGAAAAATCCTTCATCAATAATTCGAAAGGTAAGTTCAACCCAGTTCCGATATGACGAAGGATGTTTTCTACAAAACTGCTGTAAGCTGAATTAGGCCGACTGGGTGTAAAAGGCGCGACTTTATCTCCTGGAAATATAGGAATAACGGCACCACCTTGGAGTTTTACTTGCCACTCATTTCGAGCAGCCATGTAATCCTCGCCAGACCCACCAAACATTTCACTAATTGATTCACCATCTAATGGCGTTTCGATAAAAGCAGCGATCATTGCGTTGACAACGGCCGCTTGCATTTCGGAACGCTCGTAGTGATCAAGCATTTTAAATAACGGCATGATGCTACTAAAGATTGGTTTGCCTCTGCTCTGTCCGGTTCGCTCCTTGTCATGAACATGAATAACACGCTGGCGACCGAAACGAGTACGAGCTGAAATGCGCTCATAATCTTGAGCGTTATTGCTAACACCAAGAAGTTGATCACCCGGATGCGTTTTGGCAATCCAGTAAGCTAATGGCGCACCATAAGAATCAACCTCGATACCAGCGCGAATATTGGCATCGTTGATTTGATCGTTTGGGTTTCCTAAACGGTCGGGCTCAATAAGCTGAATGGTTGTTGCAAAAGTCTGGTTTCTATTGGGGAGCCATAATGGCAACGCAAGTGCTTCACCATTGATTAGTCCCGAGCGGAACATTTGGGTTGTTAAACCATTAAATGTCAGACTTTTTGAAGCATCACATTCAGTGGTGTCAGCCCAACTACGCCAAAGTGCTTCTGTTTTTCTCGACCAGCTATCTGCCCAGTCTTTGTCTTTTCCTAGTGCCTTGTAGTCAGGCAACGCTGATAGGCGCAAGCCAGTCCCAACGACATTATCCACCAGCGTTTGAATTGCTCCTGAGGCTACTCCATGGTTTCTCGCCAGATCTCTAGAGCGTGAAACCAGTGTAGGCAGTTCATCGAGCAAATCTGAATCTGGTGAGCCAGCCATTGGGCGCCAGCTCGACATTTCTCTCGCAGACAATGAAGCAGCTCGATGAGCCGTATCAGATACTAGTGGTAAGCCATCAGGGCCTAAGATCATTTGATTGGTCATAGCGCCTCAACTAGCATTTATATTGGGTAATTAGAATTTCATAAACAAAGGGCCACGTCGCGCGCGCCCCTCTTTTGCTGCGATCTCTGATTTAAGCTTCGCAATGTAAGCCGCCAGTTTATTGATATCTGTTTGCGCATAAGTGGTAGCACCATAACCGCCAACAGACACCGTCACTTCAAGTTCACCGATCATCAAGCGGTGCAGTGCAGATTCAGCATCAATGAGTCGCTGCCGCAGTATTGTTAAATCATTCATAAACACCTTAGAGGTAAGGATCATCTGCAACGACAGACGATCGTTGTCGAAATGCTTTAGTTGTTTTCTTTGCAATTGGTTGAGCGCTTTCGCTTTGGACTGGTGTGCTTTGTTTTACTTCACCCAGCGCATTTTCTAATCGCTTCCACTGCAACTCTTTAAATCGATCAAGACCATAAATACTTGCAGCTGCTCGTGCATACACACGGCAATCCAAAGCCTCATTATTTCGAGTCGGGTCTTTTTCCCATGTGGCTTTTGGGAAGCCTTTGTGTAAACGGATAATGCGTCGCTCAGCGGTGAGCTGTTTGAAGTACTCCTCTCCATACAGGGGAAAGTGGCAAGTCCCTGGTGAAAATAATTCACCCGAATCCCGCTCCTCATCGGTAGGCCTCGGTAGTTTGAGCCAACGGTAAAGTTCAACTTTGGCAACTGGACCACTGACATTCCAAACCCTCAACCCTCGGCGTTTACCACCGGCATCAGCTTTTGAGACATTCTGGATTAATGCAGTTTCTGTATCTCGTCCCTTTATGGCAACGACACTTCTTGGCTGTGATGCTCGTGCGCCTGCGCCACCCCAGACTGCCTGAGGATAATTGCGTACCCACCCATAAACATCCTGAGTGGCGTAACCAGAATCAACGCACATCACACGAATGGGCAGCGAGCTTCCTAAAGCGTGAGGCCAATCTTTACTAAGCACTTGATCGAGTTTTTTCCATACATCAGGTAGAGCGGTATCACCGTCTAAGACTAAGTAGTCGATTGACCATGATTCTTTGCTTCTTCCCCATGCGACGATTTCACATTCCAAGCGGTCACGCTGAACGTCAACACCGGCCGTTAAAAACAAACCTCCGTCAGGAACAACACCAATGGAGTAAGACTCTCGTCGCTCATATAAACGCTCCCATTCTGGCGCCTCGAATTCTTCTTCATAAGATTCACCAAGAACAGTGTTGACGAAGCCTTTCATCAAGTCTGGATTTTGTTGCGCACCTTCAAATATTCTTGCAGCGTCTTCCCATGAAAACCAACCGACAGGACTATAGAGTGACGACAAGTGATAGCCTTGAGTTTGACCATCACCTTCAGCTGTTGCCTGCCAGTAGCCTTGATTTAGCATCTCGGTTTTTTGATGTTCACTAATTAAATAATCACAATCCTCACAACAATACTTCGCATTTTCAGGCTTACCTTCTTCCCATCGTAATTGAGAAAACCGCAAAGGCTGTGAATGTCCACAGAAAGGACAAGGCACATAAAAATAGCGTTGATCTGAGTTTTCAAATTCTCGCTGAATACGCGATGTGCTTTTGATTGTCGGTGTACTCACCAGTAACACCTTGCGTCGGCGTGCAAAGGTCGCACTTCGACGTTCAGCCAGCAAAATAGGATCGCCTTCACCTTCAACATCGCCAGGATATCCATCCACCTCATCCATAAACAGATAACGAGCAGGCATAGATCGCAGGCCGACAGCACTGTTTGCGCCAGTCATGACCAATACGCCGCCTGGAAACTCTTTTGAGAGCACCGTATTACCTGAGTCTCTGCTGCGCGCAGGCGCAACACGCGCCCTTAGCTCTGGCACATCTTCAAGTTGTGGGTCGATACGCTGACGGGAATTACGCTTTGCCATTTCAACGGTTGGCGAAACTGCCATCATCGGGCCGGGAGCCATATGGATGACATATCCGATCCAGTTATTGCCAGCCTCTGTACCACCAACCTGCGCGCCTTTCATAAACACAACGCGCTGTACAGGCGAAGATACTGACAAACAATCCATAATTTCTTGTAGATAAGGCGTTCGTTGAGTACGCCAGCGGCCTGGCTCAGCAGCCGATTTGGGGGATAGCACACGAAACTGGTCAGCCCATTCAGACACCAATAACATGGGATCTGGTTTTAAACCTTCATTCCAGGCTTTTTCGAGCTCTATTACCCCATCGTAGAATTCAGTACCACCGTTCCTCGTCATCCCTGACGCCACGGCATTAGAACGTCCGTGTTCGTCAATCGACCTTTGGCTGGATGTCGCTAAGCTCGGATAAGTGCTGTCTGACATAAGACTCCAACATGACATGCATCTTGTGCGGGTCAACCTCCAGTTCTGCGGCCATTTGGGCAGATATTCTTGCTGGCCAACTTAGCCAAGCGTCGCGCTCGGCTCTTGCAATACGAAACACATGAGCGATCGCTTTAGCGCGATCCACAAGCTCATTTTTTAGTTGCTGTAATTTGATTCTATTGGTCTGTGCTTTTAGGACTTCATTGGCTGTTCGGGCTTGCATATAGGTGGTGCCACCACCGGTATTGCCACTTTCACTCAGGGTGTCGGCGACTGCATCAAGCGCAGCCTTGGGTACTGCTTTAGTTGCACCTGACGATTTACGCTGTTGGGCGCGATCTGTGTTGCGATCCCACTGCTTGTCGACTTTGTCTATATCAATAGTGCCATCAGTCTCAGCCTGAATACGGCCAGACTTAATCGCTTTGCGCACAGCCGTATCTGAGACCCCTCGATGTTTGGCATAAGCCCGCAGTGATACACCCATCTTTTAACCTGTTGTTTTTAGTCGAATTAATAAGCACAAATGAGTTGATAAGACCGCTGAATGAAGCGTTCATGTGCTTAACAAAACAGCACTTGGAGGCAACAAAATGGCCCAAAAACAAAATGCATTAGACGCTTTTTTAGCTCGAAAATCTGAAATCGACACAGCCCTTGAGCGCTTACAAGCACTCAGCAATGACCACTTCAACGCTCACCCCGATGAAATCAACTGGGGGCACGTTGGCGACCTGGGCCACTACGCAGAACTCCTCAAACAAATCACCGACTCAGCCTTTAACGAAGGCGAACATGCCGAATAAGGAGCACATCATGACCAAACTCACCGATACCCAAGTCACCATCCTTGAAGCCGCCAGCAAGCGGCTCGACAACAACATCGAGCCATTACCCAGTAACATCAACGCGGGTATTAAGCCTCGGGTTATCCAAGGTTTATTGAAGCGAGAGCTCATTACTCAGTTTGAAAATGGCTACATCATTGGTGCCAAAGGCTTTGACGCCATAGGCCTACCAGCGCCCACAAAAACGGAACCTAGCCAACCCGTCACTCTACGTGAGGGAACTAAGCAAGCCCGAATGATCGCGCTAATGCAGCGCCCAGAAGGCGCCAGCATCGAAGAAATTTGTACGGAGACTAGCTGGCAAAAACACACCGTTCGAGGCGTGTTTTCAAATACCCTTAAAAAACGGTTGGGCCTAACGGTCACCTCATACAAAGATGATGACCAACAACGCCGGTACCATATTCAAGGAGATGCCCAATGAGCACTCGCTGCTTTATTGCCATGACAAAAGACGAGGTGACTTATCAATCCATTTATTGCCATCACGATGGATACGACACCGACAATGGCGTTGGTCCAACGCTAAGACAACATCATAACAGTGAATATCACGCCGAGAGTTTGATAGCTCTTGGAGATATTTCCTTTGTGCAGGGCGAAACAGTTTGTGCTTACCACCGGGATCGCGGTGATTCCTGGGATCAAACCCAACCCAGAATCACTCGCAGCCAACCAGAGCTATTTGCATTGGCAAAGGCATGCGATGCGCAATATCTCTACCTATTTAAACAAGGTGAATGGCACTGTTTTAAGCTTTAAATTACTGACGCTACCGATTGAGTTAAAATGGCAACGTCATTAAACGACATCTTGTCACTTTCACGAACTGCCTGTTCACCAGAATAGTCTTGCCAGCGCCTGACAATAACATCCACATATTTTGGATCCAGCTCAATTAAGCGTGCAGCCCGTCCTGTTTTTTCACTGGCGATTAGGGTGCTACCAGAGCCGCCAAATATATCTAAAACAATGTCACGGCTTTTACTGGAGTTACGAACTGCTCGTTCAACCAACTCGACAGGTTTCATTGTCGGGTGAAGATCATTTTTTACCGGTTTATTAAAAAACCAAACGTCACCTTGGTCTCGCGCACCACACCAAAAGTGATCATTGCCTTCACGCCATCCATATAAAATCGGTTCGTACTGACGCTGATAATCTGAGCGCCCAAGCGTGAAAGTATTTTTTGCCCACACAATAAACGTCGACCATTTACCACCTGCATCACGAAATGCTTTTTGCAGCGTATCAAGCTCACTGGATGACATGGCTACATAGCACGCCCCTTTGGTCACACTTAGTAGATTGGTTAATGAATCTTTTAGAAATTGATAGAAGTCATCGCCCAGGTTGTCATTCATAATACGGCGATCTTTACCGCGCATTTTATCCTTGGCATTGTTGCCATAGTCCACGTTATAAGGTGGATCTGTGAACGCCATGTCGGCAAGCTCACCATTCATTAGCTTTTCTAAATCTTGCTTGCTGGTCGAGTCGCCACACAACACGCGATGATTTCCCATGACCCAAATATCACCAGGGCGACTTATCGGCTCTTCTTCCACTTCTGGAATATCGTCCTCGTCAGTTTCGCCTGCCTGATCATCGGCACCTAATAGCTCATCTAGTTCTTCATCTGAAAAGCCAATCACATCGAGATCAAAACCAAGGTCGCCAAGCTCTTCTAGCTCGAGCTTTAATAGCTCATCATTCCATCCAGCATTTTCAGCAATTTTGTTATCCGCAATAACCAACGCACGACGTTGAGACTCTGTCAGGTGATGTAAAACGATAACAGGTACGCTATCTAATCCAAGTTGCTGGGCAGCCATCAATCGACCATGCCCCGCGATAATGACATTATCATCGCCCACTAAAATTGGATTAACAAATCCAAACTCAGCAATAGAACCCGCGATTTGTGATACCTGAGTATCATCATGTGTTCTCGCATTTTGGGCATAGGGGATTAAACGTTGAAGCGACCAGTGCTCCACCGTTTCAACAGCGTTAAGTTGCATTTGATTACCTTGGAAATAGCGGTGCGAACCGCGAACCTGCGAACCCGGTTTAATGGCCTGTCGCTAGCGAAATGCGGCGGCCTTGCGACCCGCATCGATTCGATGGCCAGGAAGGACCCATTTTTTTCTGGGACCAGAAATAACTAAGCCACGGTGTGGTGGCCGTGGCTTGTGTGCAGTTCACTCGTGAGATTAGCAAGTATTCTCGCCTAAAAATCGGGTTTTGTCCCACTGGGGGTTTTGGCATTAACACGCAGGTCTTTGCTCTTGCGCGAGCCGCTCCGCAATTTTTATTAACGCCCCTTGCCAATAACGCTGTGCCGACGTTCTTGGAAACCCAGTCTCACGAGATATCATTCGCCATGGCGTTCGATAAGCTCGTAACCAGATCAGGCTTCTTTCGCCATGATTGACAAACGTTATCCATGACAGCGTTTCCTCCATGCGAGTGATTTGGTCTGGCGTTGGGCGTAAACGAATCGGTTGAACCTCTTGTCTGGTGAGCTCTCTTTGATCGTATTTGATCTCTGGCCAATAGCTCACATAGCCAAGGCTTCGTTCCCCAGGTAGTTTACGCAGTGTTGATACACACTCCTCGAACCGGTGAGCGATTTGTTCTGGCGTAAACTCATTCATGATTGCTCTCCCAGTCTTTGCTCAACAGCCCAATAGACCAAAGCTAATGCATCGGCCTCGTTATCATCTGAAGGTCGGTGGCCTCGGTTCCTAGCAGCCTCAATCATCATGGTTTTATTTGCATTACCTTTGCCTGTTGCGTGGCGCTTGATGGTTCCAACCGGGACACCCTCGTAAGCAATATCCTGTTGCTCGCACCAAGCAGTCAGATGCGCCATAAAACCACCGTAAGCGTGTGCAGCATCCACACCCATGTGGCGACGAACTTCCTCAAAAAACACCATGCTGATAGGCCCAGCATTTTCGTTTAGCTCACCCAAGAAACGGTTGAACTTCAAAAAACGCATGCCGCCACCTTGCCAACGATCGTTTTTAAAACTGATGGTGCCGCTGGTGATAACGCCTTGTTTGGAATGAATTGCCCATCCAGTTGTTGTGCCCAGATCCAAGCAGAGCACCACTGGTAAGGTTCGATTGATGATCTCTTTCTCACCGAGATGGAGAGCCTCCCCTTTAGGGGACTCTCCTCTCTCGTAGAGAGAGGGGGTTTGCGTGCAATCTGGATTTATCTCTACACCCCTTGAGTTATCTAGGTTTGTATTCAGATTGCAGGGGGTATCCGCAATCTGGGCTCCGCAATCTGCAATCTGGCTGAATGCCTTGTTATTGCTGACTTTCAGTTTGCGGGTAGTTTGCAGATTGCAGCAAACTGGTTCAGATTGCAGACTACAAACAGCCGTATTTGAGGCGTTATTGTGATCATGATTCATGGCTAATTTCCTCCTGGTATACCCAAACATCCGGGTTCTCGACTGGGAGCACCGCACCGGTTTGAGCACATTTGTAATGGGTAGGTTTGATTGCAAAGTGAGCCTGTTTGACCTCACCTGTATCGGTATCAATGTTTTCTGAAGCGGGAACAGTCATACCTTCAACACAGAGGTAGCCGTATTTACTGCGGGTTAACATAGGCAAACTGTAATCCTCTGGATTGCGGAAGAACTTGATATCGCCTTTTGTGGCATGGACAGCAATGCGTTCATTGATTGTTCTATTGGCGCCCAGTCCAGCCTGGCCTTCGAACGATTCTGCAAATTGATTCGAGGTATAGACCCTACCTTGAGCCGCCTCATCAAATATCATTTGCACAATGACATCGCGCTTACGCTGACGCTCTGCATCGAGCTTGGCGCCATAGTCTTGATTGACCAGTCGATCACTATGAGCGTCTAGCTCAATCCATTTGCCTTGGCTTTTGTCGACACATTTTGCTGGCAAACCGGGACCATTTCGCAGTTCGAAAACCAGCGTGCGATCGGTGCGCGTTTCATCTGGCCGGTACAACAGCATGCCGGTGGTGTAATAGCCACGGAGGCTGCCCGCACCTGATAGCGCCAGAAAGGGATCTTCTTCAACTTGCTTCTTACTGATCTTCTTAGTGTGGTGCGCCAGAATAATGCCCGCTAACGGATTGACCGCATCTCGCAGTTGCTCAACTCGCTCGCGCAGAAAGAACAACATCGCATTGTTGTCGTTCTCACTATTTCCCTCTGGACCGCCATCAAAGACATTGCGTATTGGGTCGATCACTAGAATATCGACACCACCTTGTGCAGCGGCTCGTTGCAGTGCCTCGATCACTTGCTCAACACCTTGATCATTGAGCACTAAACGAAGTTGAGGCGTTACCAGCAAGTTATTTGCCGCACGACGACTGACACGTTCAGGTAAGCCCATAGACTGTATCCGTTCACGCAAGTAGTGATATTGAACCTCTGCCTGCAGATAAAACACGCGCAATGGTCTGGAGGGTGTCAGCTCGAGAAAAGGTTCACCGGCTGCCATGTGTGTTAACCATGACAACAGAAAGTCGCTTTTACCGACCTTCGGAGCGCCACCAAATACAATCATGCCACCTGGCGTTAAAACTCTCGGTGCAATTAAATCGTCAGGCATAGGTGAGGTATCGGCCAGCAACTCACCCAATGAGTGCATCGGGATTGGCGTCTCACCTTTGACGACAGTACGCTCGGCGTTTTTTACAAAAGACCAAACATCCATGCCATCTTCAATGGCGTCATAAGCATCCCATTTATCTGGTTTTCCATCTGGGATATGCAATACAGCAACGGAAGAAGCGCCTACATTAGCAATCGCTTCTGATGCCTTGCGCGCATATTCAAGGCCAGCCTCATCGTTGTCCGGCCACACCAAAACGTGCTTATCTTTGAGTGGACCCCAGTCCGTTTTGGCGACTGGTGCATTGGCACCGTTCATTGCTGTGCTCGCAATCATCCCTAAACGAATCAACGCATCGGCCGCTTTTTCACCTTCAACCAGAACCACCTGGTTTGCCGTGAGTATCTGAGGTTGGTTATACAGCGGTCTGGGATCGGGCGCTTTCATTGACCGAGATCTGACATCCCACGGCCGAAACTCTTTACCCTCTGCAGTATCGTATCGATATACACAAGCTATCAGCTTTCCTTGGCTATCACGGTAATCCCATTTTCCAGTAGCTGGACCTAACTCATCGGTCGGCACCTGTTTTGGTATTGAGGCTGAGCTCACAGAATTACTTTTGGCTGTGTGAGGTTTTTGCACTTGGGAATCCGAGACTCCTAACCATTGCGCAACGGACTCAACCAGTTCTGGAAATCGATTCGTAGCATCAATACCCATCACGCGCGCCCAAGCATCAAAAATATCGCCACCTTCACCGGTCGCAAAATCCATCCACATGCCAGCGCGTGAGCCTTCCAGTTCAACCACTAAACTCTTACCGGGATTACCTTCAAGATCACCCACAATAAATTGCTTACCGCGTTGCTTTCCTGCCGGAAACAAATAGATCAATACGCTTTGAAGAGAATCCAATAGACGCTGTTTTAATTCACGCGCATCATGCTTGGATTTGAGTGCAACGCCTTGATCGGGCGCGTCATTAAAATCAAGCCACACAACTTTATCGCTACCTTTTTCCATCACGCACCTCCTTGCCAGCAGCGGTCTTGCCATGAGCAAAACTTACATTCGTAATGGGCAGGATCTTTACTGATTCTGGGTAAGAGCTCTCCTGCATCAGTCGCCTGAATGACACGCACACCTCGATCGGATGCACGCTGAGCCAGTTCACCATTAAATGGCACCCACTCGAAGTACAACTCGGCGGTGTCTTTGTTGATCGCAGTGAACATAGCCGGATTTGAAGATATGCCTGGGATCTGCTCTTCCATGTAGGCTTGGTACAGTGCAATTTGTGCCGCATAAACAGGCTTGGAAAGAGTGACGCCACGTTTTACCGTATCCTTCCATGATTTTGCGTTCAGTGATTTACACTCCCAAAGCGCAGGATAATCTTTACCGATTGATTCGGGTCCTCCTGCGAGCACGCCATCAACATGACCACACAAGCGGCCATTAACGGCAGCAAAACCAAACTGACCACCTGACGCTGTCTCGGTATAAAGATCAAACCCCGCTTGGCGTAACCAATTTATGGCTAAGTCTTCGAAGATATGTCCGGCTGCAAATATCCTAAGAGTGCGACCCGTAAATGTTCTGCCTTCGTCTACGGCTGTATTAGTGAATTCAAATTGAAGCGCTCGATCACACGCAACGCCTAGTCGAGAAGCGCCTAAATAATTGCGCGGCGTTTGTGCCTGGTTCTCAGTTTGCAAAGCAGTGTCGATTAGATCGGTGAGTTTTTCAGACAAGGTCGGTTGATGATTAAAATCCAGCATCAGAAAGGCACCTCGTCTTTGTACAACTCCTGCAAAGTGCAGTGATAAGATTCAAGAACCGTATCCACCAAACCAATAATTTCATCTTTGCTGTAACTGCCAAGACCTTTTTCCATGCCTACGGCCATCACATAATCTGCAAGTGGGGCTAAAACAGAGTCAGCTGCTTTTTGTTCTAAATCGGTCCTGTTCACATCCACCCCCTTGCGACGCAATTGGTAGTGAATGTCCTGACAAGTCTTGGAACAAAAGCGCTTAAAACTTGCACGCCGATTTTCGACAGATTGGAAACGATTTGGATCCAGCCAACAGAAACCGCGTGGCGGCTTGTGACAGATATAACATCGGTAATACACATCAAGCGGCCTCCCTTCCTTCAACTTTGTTGAAAATGCGGGATTGGATATCACGCTTGTTAAACTGGAACGCCAATAGGCATGATGCTTGGTAGCGAGTTAAGCCGAAATCCTGTCGATAGGCAGGTGGTAAATATCGAAGTTGCTGAGCAGTTGCAGCCTGATTTAACCATTTACGGGATTTGCTCGCGGCATCTTCCGTTTCATGATCATTCAACCAATCATCAGCTGCTGCCAGGCAAACAGTTCGTTCACCCATGGCCAACAAGCGTGCAGGGAGTTTTTTCCCACCGCCCATGCCAAACCAATGACCGGCTAAGAAGAACACTCCCGCCCACGCTTCAAAACCTGTTGCCATCAACGCCGCATCATCACCGAACAAATCACACCAACGAAACGAGGAGCGTTTAAGCAGATCAATCTCAGACATCACAAAGTCAGCTAAATCCACTTTGTCATCGGTATCCGTTCGCTCCCAAACATAACCACATAAGGAGCATTCTTTTGCCGCCGCAGGCACCATCGCTCCGCAGTCGGGACACTCTTTCTGAGGTGCCTCACAATGACCTTCATGGCCATCCAAATTTACATCTTGCTCTAATGAACCGTGAAGCATGGTGCTGGTACCGAAGTCGAGTACCACACAATCACTCTTCACCACACCAGGGTGCTCATTGGGATCGATGGTTCTAAGGCCACGCCCAATCATTTGTATCAAAGTCGACTTGTAGGAACTTGGCCGAAGCAAAATTACACAGCTGGTCGGCGGGTAATCCCAGCCTTCAGTCAGCACTGCTACGTTGACAACAACTTGAGACTCCCCGGATTCGAAACGAGACAGCGCCGCTTTGCGCGCCTCGCTTGATAGCTCACCATGAATAACCTCGGCATTCACACCAGAAGTTGAGAAAGCCTCAGCCACATTTTTGGCGTGATGGATGGTAGAGCAAAAGACCACGGTAGAACGATCATGAGCTTTTTCTTTCCAGTGACGAATCACTGCTTCAGTGATCGGCGCTTTGTTCATGATGGCATCGACTGCCGACATATCGAAATCATCGGCAGTTCGTTTCACCTGTGACAGTTCACTCTGAGTACCGACATCAACGACGTAAGTTCGGGGTGGAACCAAATGCCCTGATTGAATTAATTCGGCAAGCGTAATTTGATCACTGACATTACTAAAAACAGGACGCAATGCTTTGTTGTCACCACGATTGGGCGTTGCCGTTACGCCAAAAATAGCCACATCAGGATTACTATCTCGAACGCTATCAATAATGCGTCGGTAAGTGGGTGCGGCTGCATGATGTGCTTCGTCGATGACTAACAAATCTAACTTTGGCATATGCTTCAAGTTTGATTCACGTCCTAATGTTTGCACCATGGCAAAGGTTGCTTGCCCCGCCCATGACTTTTCTTGGGCATCGTAAATCGACGTCGAAATAGCCGGATTGACACGACTAAACTTGGCTGCATTTTGTGAGGTGAGTTCATCTCGATGAGCTAGCACACAGGCTTTTGCATCTCCGTTTTCCAGCCATTGACCGGTAACACCGGATAACATAATGGTTTTACCGGCGCCCGTAGGCGCCACCCCCAATGTATTCTGGTGCTTATTAAGCGCAGCGAGGCTGCGCTCAACAAACAGTTTTTGACGAGGTCGTAATAACATAATTCGACCTCCTTATTGCGCCCAACTGGGACGACCAGTTGGAGCAGTTGAGGTAGATTGGGAAGGAGAAGATTCCTGTACCGACGCTGATGCTTGTGTCAGTTCACCCGCGATGCCTGCATAAGCTTTATTGTCTGGTGTGATTGCGGTTTTAACGACATTTTTATCATCACCATTTTGGTCCTTATCCATCTCAACTTTGGCAACAAACTCAATACCATCAAGATCGGCAAAACCTTGAATGCGACGGGCTTGTTGTGCCTGAGGTGAGTTGTCCTGAGGGTGCAATCCCCGCGATGAGTTCAAGATCCCTTTTACAAACGCTCTTCCCATATTTGCCCACTCGGGACCTTTAGGGCTGTGCAGACCAATGAGGCTCCACATTTTCCGTTTGGCGTATGGACCATCGAGCACGACAAACTCGCAGTTCAAGTAAACAGAGCCAGTGGTCATGCTTTGGGTTGCATAACCACCAGTCCAACCTTGAGAAGCATCGTCATAACCGCCGGGACGAATCGTCATACGCACTTTTACCAGGGTGCCTTTTGGGATTACGTCAAAATTGTTTTGGTCTTCAGCCGAGTTAAAATCATTCCAAGTCGTCATTATTGGACTCCTTCTTCAGTATTGGTTTGGGTTTCGATAGGTGCTGGGCGAGCAAATGTCAGGCGATCTGACGGAGGTGTTACTGGCCCATGAATTTTTGCCATCAGTCGACCTAGGTGTGGCTCCTCGATAACATCAAGTCGCCCACTACGATCTTTAGCTGGATAGCCATAGGGATTTAGGGTGTGGTTAATAAAGGCACGATATTTCTGGCCATCATCACTTTGAATTTCCGCAAGTGTGATGACCTGATCAACGATGCCTGGCAGCTCTAGAGCCGTTTTTGAACCATCAATCTGTGGTGAATAAACCTTACGATTGAAGTCATCGATTTTTTCGTCGAGGATGCCAACAAACCAGATATTCTTATTGCGGGTGTGCTGCAGATGAGTCAGCCAAGCAATCATCTCTTGCCCATGAAGGCCATAAGCACCACGCGTATCAGGTTTGCCACTTCGTTCGCTGAACGCCTGAGGTTGTCCCTTGCACCATTGCAAGCAAAGGCGACCTGCAACAGTTATTGAATCGATAAACACCGTGTCGTATTTATCAATGCTGCTAACGTCACCGAATTTAGCGCAGACTGCTTCATAGTGTGCTTGGCTGTATGGCTGTTCATCCCGTAGCGCAGGATTTGGGCCGCCAATAAACACCGCAAAGTCACGACATTCTTGCCATGTACGTGGTCGAATTGCATCGCCAGACCACCCTTCAACAGCTAGGTCTCCCGCTTCTAAATCGAAGAATAAGGTTTTGTCTGCATCGATCGTCCACAACAAGCTGGTTTTTCCGATGCCTGATGGACCAAGAATGCAGCCTTTGATCCCGCGCTTTTCTGCCAATCGCTGATCGGCTGTAATGATTGGAAAGGCCATTACTTCACCTCCCCATGTTCACGCAGAAACTCAAGCGCATAGTCGGCACCCTTGGCTCCGTAGCCTCGAGCCATGTCATGCACTCGGCGTAGTGATTCCATTTCCTGAACAATGCGACTGAGCTCTTTATTCAGACCCTGCTGTGCAAAGGCCAAATCATCAACGGTCGCTAGAAGCAACGCCTTGGATTCGGGTTCTCCTTCGTCAGATACATCAGGAATGGAAATGGCATCTGGCAGGCTTTCCAATGAAAAACTGCTCTTGCGCAGAGCCTCTAAAAAATTGGTTTCTTTGGTAAAAATCGTCATGATTATTGCTCCTTTGCAAGGCTGAGACGGAAGGTGGGTTTGCCGGTTTTTAATGTCCGAGCGGGTTCAAAAACGGTTCGAAGGTTTTCAGGCCAAGCGGTGTATTTGCGCTCAGCCACCTTGTAAGTGATGTCCAAGAATTCAGCTGGGTTATCGCCACTAGCAGAAATTCGCTGTGCGATTTCAGATAATTGCGATTGGTCCCAGACAGGCTTTTTCGGAAGGTCAGATGACACTCGCACACCCTCGTCATCAAAGTTGACAGTTCCGGTGTCTTTGCCGAGTTGAGTTCTTAACTCACTAACTTTTGGGTCGTATTTCATGGCGATAGCGCCATCGATCCAGTCTTTAAGCTCTTTGGCATTGCGAAGGTAGTTGGCCGCTTCAGCCTGAACACGCATCAATTCAGCAGCAGTCATACCTGCCAAATCACCGATGCTCATAGCTTGGGCTTGTTCTAGGGAAAGACTCATGCGTCACCTCCTACGCGCTCAGAGGTACTCTTGCGAAGACAGTCTTGTTCATAAGCCTCGACGTCTTCGAGGCGGTACATCACTCGACCTTGTAGTTTGAGAAAGACAGGGCCGATGCCTTCAGAGCGCCAGCGCTCCAATGTGGCTTCGCTGACACCCCAGCGGTTGGCTAATTGCCGTTGGTTCATATGATTTACACTCACGTTGCACTCCTAATGGTTATTGCGGAAACGTGAGGTAATGATGTGCTTCGGTGGGTTAGGAGCCGTTTAGGGCTAAGTTAGGAGTGAGGTTAGATTTGATTACGCACGTATTTAATTTTAAAATTGCACGCAAAAATACGACACTTAAATAGATATAAATCATATTTATCAAGCACTTAAATACGAACCATCAACCCATAACTGTCGTATTTTTGATTGACTTAATGGCTTAGTTCTGCTAAGTTTGTATAAGAATCGTTCTCAATAGAGAGTTAACCGTCATGAAACGCTTGTCACTTAAATCGAAGGTCGCCACGAAGATATCGCGCTCGAAGCGTGAGGTTTTTCTACGTACTGACTTTGAGAAGCTGGCAGGGTACGACCAAATTGGCCGGGCATTGCGCCAGCTAACCTCCGACGGTGTGCTTGTTAAGGTTGGTTATGGTCTTTATGCCAGGGCTCGGCCGAATAGAATTACAGGTAAACCTATGCTGGCCGCTAAAGGTGGCTTCACTCAAGTAGCAGAAGAAGCGCTTTCTCGACTAGGTGTAAAATGGGAGCCTTCTAAGTCGGTTCTTGATTACCAGTCAGGTTCAACTCAGATCCCAGCAAATGCCGAAGTTATCATCTTTGAACGCTTCAATCGTCGCATAGGTACAGAGAAGCTCGAGCTTCAAATGGCTCGAGCTTAATGAGCACAGTCGACTCATCTCTTTTTCTTGATATAGCAGATGCGCTGGGTATTAGCAGCCCAGCCATTGTTGAAAAAGACTATTGGGCTACACAGCTACTAAAAGAAATTTCGCAACTCACGCCAGAAGGTTTTCGACTCGTTTTTTCAGGTGGGACTTGTTTAGCTAAAGCACATCAAAACACCTTTAGAATGTCCGAAGATATCGACATTAAAATGATCGCCAATTCTGCTACTCTCGCACTATCCAAAAATCAGCAGCGACAATTACGACGGGATATTCATCAGCTCATTCTCAATATCATTTCTAACTCCGGAATCTTCAAGCTTGTCGCAGCCCCTAAAAAACGCAATGAAGGCAAGTATCAGCAATTCTTGATTGAATACCCTAGAGAGCATGACACCCCGGATGCACTAAGACCGCATTTGCAGCTGGACTTAACAGAGTCTGACTTACTTGAAGATCCAATAGAGCTTTCCTTGAGCTCCCTTTATGCGAGCACTCTTAAAGAAGCAGGTGAGGTTCAAAACATTGCATGTGTCACAGTGCACTCGACTGCCAGTGAAAAATTCGTTTCACTCCTTCGCAGAACCGCATCGCATGCTCGGGATAACTCTAGGGCAGACGATAAAACATTAATTCGGCACGTTTATGACCTGCACCTCATATACGAATCAATGGCATCACCTGCCGATTTAAAACTAATGGTTAAGCGAGTTATTGAAATCGACAAAAGTCAGTTTGGAAATCAGCACGAAGAGTTCGTAAACGATGCACACTCCGAGCTGCGATACGGCCTATCTTTATTAATTGAGCAGGAACACCACCAAGCACGATACGATCAATTTATTGGGCCTCTCGTCTATCACCCATCTCCTGCCAAATGGGACGAGGCCATTTCGAGCATCCAAGAACTTGCTGATCACTGGCTTTAGCAATTATGATACGCAGACCAAGCATACGCCCCTTGGTCATTAAATATGAGGCAAGCTAAAAATCTTGTGGGCCCGCGCAAGCACCCATCGCGGTCAGCTCGTAAGGAGCAAGTAGCGATATGAAAATGGCAGCGGCTTTTCAGATATTATTAGCCTTGATGGCGAAAGGAATTGCTAATCGGTCTTTAACCAACAATTCCCGTTACCATAACCGACCACATCCCGCCAACGCTTATCCTTACCACTAAAAGCCTGAGATAGCGCGCTTGCTTTAGATTCTGCATTTTCCAGTACCGCCGCTGTGCGCAATTTTTCTTGGCCAGACTCCCAAGCTTTAAATAGCTGACGAATAATTCGTTTATGCGTTAGGCCTGTGAATATATATTGCTCGCCATTTACGACCAGCTCCCCTCCATCTTCAGAGCACCATATTGGGGGACGCTTAGATTGATGAGAACTACCATATCCCAGTAGCTCCATCAGCAGGTCTTTATCGATAGCTGATACACATTGCCGGTCTGGCAGCAGCAAATCATGGATTGTTATGCATAATGGCTCACCCGGTATTGGCGGCCCATTTTGAGATATGGCGCTATCAGTCAATATCACAGCTGAGCGACGACGAGCAAATGAACTGAATGCTAGCTTCACTATAGAGATGGTTTGCGCCAAACAGGCCCTTCTACAAAACAATACCGCAACGCGACTTTTGCCGAACCACGCATCCCCGAGATCCCACAAAATGTCACTAGCCAATTCAGCTACCGGTTGGTGAGACGATATATCGAGCCACTGCTGAACACACCGTAAAAAATGGTTATTACTAACTTGGTACTTACCAATTGAGGTTGTAGCCACATTCACCCAACCAGCACCCGGAGAGAAATAACGATACCCAGAGCCACTTGGGCAGGGCAACAATTCACAGTCCTGATCATCAATATTGATAGATGTCGCAGAGTTTTGCAGCGGGTGAATCATCCTCGTATTTAACAGTTCTTTGAAATCTGTGGTAATTGATAAGCCTTCAGCGTCCACTTGTTGTTTTGGCGTACTAATAATCTTAAGCAGAAGCGCAAGCGCGCCTCTGCTCAACGTGACTGCGGCGCTCATTCTTGAACCTCTTCGAGTAAGCACCAGCGCTTGAGGTACTTCTCTCCAATTAATCGCTCCTTATCAGTTCTGCTCCTTAAATCACAACCGTTTGGCATCGAGATTTTTACAGGCAGAACCTTACCTCGACCATGCCCGTTTTCAGGGAGAAAGCGGATATTGATCTTGGCCTGTACCGGAGCAAACCCGCCTGACGACAAGGGATTTTGTTCGCCAAAATGTTCTCGGGCATATTCATGCAAAGCCATATTGCTTTTAGCGGGCACCTCAATTTGCACCCGACCTTCTCCTGCTAAGTCTTTGACCTTCATCAGAACCAACTGGACAGATTCAATGCCATCTTCAAGGTCCCAATCTAATGGTTTATTTTCCATAAGTGGCATCAAATCAAATCGACGCAGTGGAACCTTGTCTGCTGTCACCGGCTGCTTAAGCAGATCCTCAGTGAATGCTTTTGCGATGGTATCGCGGCGCTCTTGTTTGGAGGCGACCACCTCAATAGCGCCAGTACCGGATGAGTAAGTAATGGCGTGCTCAGAAACTGGGCGACGAATGCGAGAAACAATATCTTCATCACCTTTAAACTCAAGGTAAGAATCAGGTAGTCCCTCCTGGTAGATCATGACTTGTACAACATTGATGTCGTTACCCTCCTCATCAGGTTGAACACGGTCAAACAGTTCAATCTTCACTTTCTCTCCCAGGCCAAATAACTCTTTAACCTTGTCCTTGAAGATATCCATCGAAACTTGATCACTATGCAGCGGCAATGATGTTTCTACTTGATAACCCGACCATTTCTGGCCATGCCGATATTGATCGGCATAGCGGATATCTTCTGCCTGCCTAAACTTATCGCGATGAGTCTGAAACACCCACAAGCTCCTCTCCGCAGCAGTTTCATGCTTGAGGAGCTCAGTGGAATCAGCAAATGTGCTTAACAGCGCTGCTTGACCCACCTCGTCATTCATATGCTTGATTCTTTCCAGATCAAGAGTGATTTGAATTTGCACATCAGCAGGTTGATGGTCATACAGCTCGATAACCTTGCTGGCTACCTCCGGCTGCTCTTGTGACCAGTCCACCAGATCAAAACCGTCATTGGCAGAAAAGTATGACTTCAATCCCTGAGATGAAGCATGGTTAACGAAGTTACGAACGATTGGCATAAGCACAATTCCTCAATATAAGTGATAAACGGCAAACTCTCGGCATTCAACTACAGAAAGTTCAAGATAGCGAACTTATATAATATGGGCGCTTATATTTCTTTTCAAGTAAAAAAAGTAAGTCTATAATGAACTTTTTACATCATTCACTGAGGAGGCAATGCCGTGGCCAACGTATTAGGGGCCAAAATCAAAGAGCTTCGCAAAGAAAAAGCCCTTACGTTAGAACAACTTGCGGAGAAAATAGGTTCAGGAAAAAGCTATATCTGGGAAATTGAAAATAAAGGTGTAAAACGCCCATCTGCCGAAAAATTAGCCGCTATAGCCAAAGCACTGGATGTTACAACTGACTATCTGATTGACGACACACAAACAGAAGTCTCTGACGATCTAGAGAAAGAAGTGTTTTACCGGAAACTGGGGCAACTAGACAAAGGGGACCAAGATCGAATAATGGATATGATAGACGCATGGAGCAAGAAGTAGTGTCAGAGAAAAAATCCCCTCACAAGGAAGCCAACCGAATTACTCGGCTTTTAGATACGGCGCTTCCCGAGCCTGTTCGATTTCCTGTCAATGTGGAAATGGTGGCAAAAGACCTCACGCCATCATTTAACCAAGACCCAATTACTGCAGTTAATGGCGGTAGCATGGGCTCTTCGATCGATGGAATGCTAGTCAAACATGACGCCAAAGACGAATGGGCTATTTTCTACAACACCGACGTCGTCCATCCAGGGAGAACAAATTTCACTCTCGCACATGAATTGGGCCACTACATGGTTCACCGGCAAGCATTGAACAAAACCAAGTTCGAATGTGGCGAAGAAGACATGCTGGACGAAAACCAACAAGGTATTAATATCGAAGCAGAAGCTAATGCCTTCGCCGCCAACTTACTGATGCCTAACCACGACTTCCGCGCACAAGCCGACGGTCAAAAATTTAGTATCGACCTAATACAGCACTGTGCTAATCGCTACGGCGTATCGTTAACTGCGGCAGTGCTAAAGTGGCTCGATTTCACAAAGAAACGCGCTATCGGCCTGCTGTCTGAAGAAGGCTTTATGCATTGGTCAAAATCGAGCAACAGCGCTTTTCGTTCTGGCCGTTACTTCGCCACAAAGAAAAACTGTGTTGAAATCCCAGAATTATCGTTAGCGGCGGAAGAGCAGTATTCAGCAGAAGCTAGGAATGGCGTCAGGCATGGGCCAGATATTTGGTTTCCCGGCGAAGAAGTTACCGAACATAGTATTTACTCTGAGGAGTACCGTAAGACCCTAACCATCCTTGTTCTAGATGATGCAGGCGGATACAGCGACCCAGGTGATTTCAGCGAAGAAGATGAGCTGCTTACTGATTCGTACACTAACTTTATTAACAACGGACAGAATCCCTACTAACCATTATGCGAGACTCCTACGAACGCTTTTTCTCACAAGGCTATATTTCGAAAGACCAATTTTTCGAATTCGGCCTAAGTGAAACCATTTACGCCCCTTTGGATAAGGCCGAAGTGGCTTGGCAAGAGTTGAAGCATAGAATTCAAAACAACCAGCAGGTATTTATTCGCGGCTTTGGACGAAATTCAAACGGTACACATTTATTTCAAGCATTCTATGCTGATGTCCTTTCGAACAATCAAGTTACCGTTGATCCAACCAATAATGCTCAACCAACAAAATTGATCCGGGACTTAACGGGATACTCAAAGACAAAAAGCAGTAAACATGAGCCAATCCAGAATTATCAAATCTCGCATATTTTTGGCAGAACCAAAAACGTATTCGCCTTTACCGCCCCTTGGAATATCGTATACATGCCCAAAATGCTGGATCCTTTTACCGGTCATGAAGCTAAAGGACCAATGATTGATGAATATAAAGATCGCTTTCAAAGGCAGAGTTTCAATCATTTTGAATCACTTATAACCGATTACAATGAGTTGATTACATCACCTAAGTTGGTTGATGCAATTCATGTATACCTCGAAAAAATTGAACAGGAAAAACCCCTCAACGATAAAAATGTCATCAAGTTAAGGGCTTCCGTTCTGGAAGAATTAACACCCATTATTCTTTGAGCTTTTAGTAACACCCCAATCACTTACGCATAAGCCCGCATATACCTGATGGCCATTTCGCCACTCTAAACACAGAATGTTCAACAGTATTTTGAACATTAAGAGTGGTAAGCAAATGCAACAAACAAACCCATTATCTCCGCACAGAATGACCCCCGAGCAACGCGTTCATGAGGTCGCTAACATCATCGCTCAAGGCATAATAAGGCTTAGAGCTCCCCATTCAAAAAAGGCACAATTATTGGACTCAGATAGCAATGTTTCACTTGCTATGTCTGCCTACCGAAGCGTTCATGGTGAAACAGAGAACGCCAACACTTCGGAGGAAAAATGAGCTCAAACATCATATTCGAACCATCATCGTCAGCAGTTGCGCAAATAGCCCAACTATCAGATATGACAATGGACGAAATTAAATCATTGTGGCGACAACTTTATCGCAAAGAACCACCAACCCATATTCGATCCTTCCTAGAGAAGCGCTTAGCTTTTCGACTGCAAGAAGTCGAATTTAGGCGCGCACATCAAAACTTTGCCGACAAAAACGATCGGCGTATTAATGCCATCGTAAATACAGGCAAAAAGCCTCTGCGAGATCGATACCCAAAACCCATACCTGGAACTGTTCTAAGCCGCATCTATCAAGAAAAGGAACACAAGGTAACCGTCACCCACGACGAACAGTTTGAATTTGAAGGCCGGATTTATAAAAGCCTTTCGGTTGTCGCCAGAGAAATTACTGGCACCCGATGGTCTGGACCATTGTTCTTTGGCTTGAGAAAAGAAAACAATGAGAAGAAAACAAAGCGGGGTAAAAAATAATGTCAGAACAAATCAAAAAAAGACTTCGCTGTGCAGTCTATACACGAAAGTCCACCGAAGAGGGACTCGATCAAGATTACAACTCAATCGATGCACAACGCGATGCTGGCCATGCTTACATAGCCAGTCAACGAGCTGAGGGTTGGATTCCCGTTGAGGATGATTATGACGATCCTGCATTTTCAGGCGGCAACATGGATCGCCCTGCGATGAAGCGATTACTTAAAGATATTCAGGATGACAAAGTCGATGTCGTGGTGGTTTACAAAATTGATCGATTAACGCGAAGCCTAACGGACTTCTCCAAAATGATTGAAGTGTTCGAACAACATAACACTTCGTTTGTGTCCGTGACTCAGCAATTTAATACCACTAATTCAATGGGTCGGCTGATGTTAAACATTCTCCTCTCATTCGCACAATTTGAAAGAGAGGTAACCGGTGAACGTATTCGAGATAAGATTACCGCCAGCAAGAAGAAAGGCATGTGGATGGGTGGCATCCCACCGCTGGGGTATGACGTAAAAGACCGACATCTGGTCATTAACCCAAAAGAAGCGAAATTAATTCAACAGGTGTTTAAACGGTTTACAGAGATTGGCTCAACAACACTATTGTACAAAGAGCTAAGACTAGAAGGCGCAACCAGCAAATCATGGACAACTCAAGATGGGCGCTTCCGCCCTGGCAAACCAATCGACAGAGGCCTTATCTATAAGCTACTGCACAATCGCACTTACCTCGGTGAACTCAGGCACAAAGATCAATGGTATCAAGGCAAGCACGACGCCATAATTGATCAAAAACTTTGGGCCGATGTTCACTCCATACTCGCAGTGAATGGTCATAAGCGCGGCAACTATACTCGCGCTAAAATCCCATTCCTGCTGAAAGGCATGGTATTCGCCGAAGATGGCCGAGCACTAACAACTTGGAGTTCTACTAAGAAAAAGAGTGGTCGACGGTATCGCTACTACATTAGCACTCGCGATACTAAGGAATATTCGGGCGCATCAGGCTTGCCTAGAATCCCTGCAGCCGAACTAGAATCGGCTGTTGTTGAGCAAATCAGAGGCATTCTCAAAGCACCGCCCGTTACGCAACAAGTTGCATCTATCGTACTGGAGAAAGACCACGATATTGATGAAGCTCAAGTTACCGTTGCGCTTAACAAGATCGATAACGTTTGGGAGCAATTATTCCCTGATGAGCAATCTCGTATCATTAAATTGATGGTCGAAAAAATCATCGTCAAGCCAGACAATATTGATATTAGGCTTTGGGACAATGGAATAGAACGACTTGCCTTAGAAATTACTGACTCAGCGAAACAGGAGGTCGCATGAGTAAAGGTAGCGGCTTTAAAATTGAAATGAGTCAGTCAGGTGACTCAAGCGTTGTTGAAGCCAGTAATGGCCAACTCAGCATTTCGGTGCCTATCAACTTAAAACGCCGAAGCGGCCGACAACTTATTACTCTACCTGATGGCTCCTCCCATGAGCCCAGGCCATGGGATACTGATCCAACACCACTGCAGCTAGCTCTGGCACGCGGCCATTGCTGGCTCGCCATGCTGGAAACCGGACAAGCTAAATCCCTAAGGGAAATTGCAGAGAAAGAAGGCGTCGATAACAGCTACGTCAGCCGAATGGTTAACCTGACTACGCTTGCGCCAGATATCGTTGAGGCCATTCTTGACGACCAATTGCCACCGACCGTGACCTTGTTTGATCTGGCCGTAGATCCGCCTAGGCTATGGAGTGAGCAAAGGAATCGTATTTTTTATCTTTAACAAGCTAGTGCGATTCGAATATTTTGATTATTTCACTTATTTCGATTAGTCTGCTTACTCTATATCTTATTCTTGGAGCAAGTATGGTAGCCAAAGCGCCAGTTCACCCGCTACCCTCGGCTGAGGACATTGCACTAGCTCGCAAGGGAGAGGCAGTCCTATCCGATATTCTGAAAAAGGAAAAGATAAGCTATTCAATCGGCATATCTGACATTGAAGGTAATAGCTATCAAATTGAGCTACCAGCTCTGGCGATTAAGCTTCTCAAAAATACGCTAGAAGAAATTAGCAATGGTAACTCAATTAGCATCATGGCCCATCAATCCGAACTCACGACACAAGAAGCAGCGGACGCATTAAATGTGTCCCGACCATTTTTAGTCAAATTGCTTGAACAAGGTGACATACCATTCCATAAAGTTGGAACTCATCGTCGCATCAAGCACAAGGATATTATTGATTATATGGAATATAGCGATGCGGAATAAATCAATAACCGAAAAGAACCGCATCTCGATATCACTTTTAGCTAATAAAAAAGGACTTTGACATGGAGTCAACAAATTTTCAGAGTTTACAAAAACGTTGGCCTCAACTTTATGAACATGCAAATTTTGCAGAACAGTATGTCTATACCGATGCACACACCGCGATAGTCAAGCTACGCTGTTTTGCAGAGCAACTAGTAGGTATTCTTTATAGGGAATTAAACTTACCTTGCGAACGTAATGACGGTTTTTTTGAGAAACTAAAATCTAATATATTTATTGAAGTGATTGATGAAAATATTTTAGAAAAGCTACACGCAATTCGCATGCTTGGAAACAAGGCTGCCCATGGCCGGAGCATCAACTCAGATGATGCATTAGCACTGCTTCGCGATGCTTACCTAATTGGGCAATGGATGTTCAAAACATATAGCGGAGCCGCCTATGACGAGTATCCTTCCTACGAAGAGCCAAGTCACCCAGATATTCCAATCAATCAATTAAACGAAGAAAATAAGAAACTAGAGGATCAACTAAAAAAAGTAAAAGAGGAGCTCTTAAGACTAGAAGAATCAGAAAGTGTTGCTCAAAACCAAGCGATAGAACTACAAAAAACGTTAGATGAAGCCAAACTGAATGACTTCAAAGAAGCTTCATCAAAAGCGGCATCATCCTTTGACCTTGCACCAGAAAACACAAGAGAACTTATAAAACTGCATGATGCGTTCTCCGAGTACAGTTTAACGACCGGACAGAGTGAGTTAGTAGGTAAGCTTGACAATTTTTTAAGCAGCAAGGATGACAGTGTCTTTTTACTCAAAGGGTATGCTGGCACTGGTAAGACTTTTATTACGAAAGGGCTAACTGAATACTTTAGAGCTGTAGGTAGAAATTACGTTCTTGCAGCGCCTACAGGTAAAGCATCTAAAGTAATAGCAAAAAAGACACAGTCTCCTGCTTATACTATTCACAAAACAATATACTCCTTTAAGGATATAGCCGAATATCGTGATGATAATTTAGATGGATCTGAAACTTATAAATTCTATGCGCAGCTCGCTGTTAATGAAATGTCGGCGGACACTGTATTTATAATTGATGAAGCATCAATGGTCGCCGATGTATATCATGAGGAGGAATTCTTTCGGTTTGGCTCAGGATTCTTGCTTCGAGATTTTTTAAAGTTTGTAAACCTGGATCACAATGACCATCGAAAGAAAATCATATTTATTGGGGATGATGCCCAGCTCCCACCTATAGGTATGAATTTTTCTCCCGCACTTGACCATAATTATTTAACTCGGGAACACAATATTGAAAGCATCCTTTACGAATTAACAGAAGTCGTTCGTCAAAAAGCGGAAAGCGGAGTGATGCATAATTCAAAAAAGTTACGAAAATCACTTAACTCTGGAGTTTTCAACCAACTAACTATTGATTTAACCTATCCCGATTTAGAAAAGGTAAGTCACGAAAACTTATTAGAAAGGTACCTTGAATCATGCGGCGGACGGATCAATGGCGAATCCATTCTTCTCGCTCATTCCAACGCAGATGTAACTGCCTATAACAGTCGAATTCGTGAACATTTCTTCCCAGGAAAAACCGAAATTTCTAGCGGCGATAAGGTAATGGCTGTCAGCAACAGCAATGCCTATGGTTTCTTCATTTCTAACGGTGATTTCGGCCTTATTAAAGAGGTCTTGAGTAGTGCAGAGCGCCGCAACATTACTTTGAGAAGGAAAAACTCAGAAACGAAAGAAATTGAGGAAACTCTTGTTTGCTTAACATTTAAAGAAGTCGTTGTTGGGTTCAAGGACCTAGATGGCACACCCCACTTCTTTAAGGCAAGAATTCTTGAGGACTTATTATACAGCGAACACCCTGGGCTCACTTCTGATGAAAGCAAAGCTTTGTACTTAGATTTTTGCATTCGCAATCCTCACTTAAAGCGAGGTAGTTTAGAGTTCAAAGAAACTCTACGAGCAGACCCTTATTTTAATGCTTTAAGATTAAAATTTGGATACGCGATCACCTGCCATAAAGCTCAAGGTAGCGAGTGGAATCATGTCTTTGTAAAATGTAAAACACATCAAAGCCAACTGTCAGCTGATTATTTTAGGTGGTTCTATACTGCAATAACACGTACGTCTAAAAAGCTTTATCTTTTAGACCCTCCTAATATAAAAATTGGGTCCGGAATAAAACCAGTTAATTCACCAAACGTTCCAGCAAATGGGGTCATCAATCAGTCCCCCTCAGGACAAAATCCCGACGCCATCAAAAGCTTGCCAACTACGCCATTAACTGATGATTGTTTTGGAATTCCTACTAACGCATATTTTTCACTTGAAGTATTGAAACGAATTCAGCAACTCTTAGTTAGTTCAGATATTAAGATACAGGATGTTAGCCAGGGACAATATTTGGAAATTTACTTCTTCCAGCGAGATAGCGAAGTTGCTCGAGTTGATATTGGATATAACGGAAAAGGAAAAATATCAAGACTTACAACGCCAAAACAAACAGAGTTAAGTCTTCAGGTTATTGATCTTATTTCGCCACTAAACGGCACCCTGATAATACCTACCACACAACAACCTGCTGGCAGCTTTGAATTTGATGAAGACTTTCTTAACGACTTTCACTCTAGACTCCATCCATTAACAGATCAGAGAGGCATTACAATTAACAATGTAGAGCCTATGGACTGGAAGCAGCGTTATACATTCACCCAATCCGGTGAAAGCGCTGTTTTTGATGTTTTTTACAACGGAAAAAATCAAATTACCAAATATGCGCCCGTAAAGAACGCCTGCACTTCTAACTCTTTATCTTCTGACATTCAAATAATACTGACAGAAGGATTAAGCTCTTGATTACTAGCAAGGACGTTTTCTCTAAACGAAAGGAAGGCGAACTTGACGAAGCCTATAGCATGGCTATAGAGCTAATCAATAATCCAACTAAAGATGAGTGGGATATAAAAGCATTTACCTGGTGCGTAATCGATCTAATCAAGCGCGATGCTCAGTCAGGTCAGCACCACAATCTATTTAATTACGCTGATCAAATTCGAAATTTAGAAATTGACCCCTCTGATAAAATACTTTCAGATCAACGATCTTACGCCCTTAGGTTATGCAATCCTAATGGCCAAGAAATCCTGAAGGCTAAATCGCTTAGCAAGCAAGGAAACAACCTAGAATCACTAAATGTTTTTAAAAACATATTTAATAAAGGCGACCAATCTAGTGATGTTCAAGTTGGCATGGCCTGGGAGATGTATAGAATTGCTAAAGCCATGGTCGAACAAGAACCTGCAAACTTTAATGGCGCCAAAAGACACATTAACGATTACTTCAAATTAAATGTAGATAAGCCTTCTCTTTTGCATACCTGCTTCCTTCAGCTTGCCGATAAGATAGCCAAAGAAGGTAAATTAAATATGGGGGCATTCGCGAGAATCTGGGGATTAGAATACCTTCGCCCAGAAGACTATGAACCTTACCAAACAAGTGACGGTAAATCATACCCTTCTCTCGCCGAGCGGGTAGTTCAACACGCAAGCAAAGACGCCTTTTTGAATGCAGCTCTGGAAGATCTTCAATATATCCTTCCTTTTATTAACGACTGCATTAACAGGTACCCTGATAACTTATGGCTCAAGTTAAGCAAAGCCAGAGCACTCATGGCCACAGGCCAAAGCAATGAAGCTCTTTCATTTGGCCTAGAGGTCGTAAAGAATAAAGTTAACGACTACTGGGCTTGGGAATTACTTGGGGACATCCATCAATCCGTAGCTATTGATATCGCTTTATCATGCTACTGCAAGGCTTTGATGTGCTCAAAAGACATCAATTTTGTGGCCAAAGTAAAAGTGAAACTAGCAGAGATATTAGCGAAAAAAGGCTCATACTCTGAAGCGAAATTTGAAATTGAAGATGTTATTAATTATCGAGTAGATAATAATCAAAAAATTCCCGAGCCCGCTGAAATCCTTAAACGAAGCTCTTGGTATGAAGGCGTAACACCGAACACTTCTAACAAAGATTTTTACAGAGAAAACGCTTCTCTTGCCGAAGAGCTTTTATACAGTGATTTACCTTGGATAAACGGCATATTGGGTGACACTTTTTTTATCGATGATCAAAAAAACAAACCTAAACGAAAACTCTACATACAATCTAACCCGCTTCCAACAGAAATCACCGTTCCTGAGTTTAAGATATCTAGCAATGTGAAAAAGACAGGCTCAGGAATAAAGATCAAAGGTGAATACGATAATGAAAATCGATTTCAGGTTTACACTATAGAAAATCGCCACACTCAAGAAGACTGGGATATTTTTGATGAGCTTATTGGGGTTGTTGACCACGTAAATCACACAAAAAATCTCCTGCATTTCATGGTTAGTAGAGCGATCGACGGAGTTATTCGATTTTCGGACTTGTCAGACAGGTTTCATGAAGGCGAGGCAATTGCTGTACGCTTATCTAAATACACCAGTAAGCAAGGTACACGCTATAAAGTATTAACCTCGACTAAAACCAATCAACCCATTCCCGAATCCTTATTAAAATCATTCAGCGATAACGTAAGGCAGGAAAATGGGATGGGGTTTACCGATGATGGCATATTTATCCCTCCCCCGTTAGTTAGCAGCAGTAAAATAGAGGATGCAGACTTTGTGGCAGGGAAAGCCATTCTAAATTACAACAAAAAGAGATCAGAGTGGGGTTGGAAAGCCATTAGCATCAGCAATGTGAGTTCTGGTCATGATAATTAGGCTTATTACTTCAGATATAGAAACAACCAATTATGTATAAACAACACGGACAGTTTCATTTCTCCCCTTCAGATCTGACTCGCTATATGGAGAGCCCTTTTGCTTCATGGATGGATCGCTTTTCGATTGAATACCCAGATCAGGCGCCAGAAAAAGACCCAGCCGATGCTTTGATGAGTTCCCTCGCGCAGAAAGGCTATGCGCATGAAGATGCGTTGGAGGCAGCCTTTGTTGAACAAGAACTTGCCGTAGTCAAAATTGAAGGCGAGTCATCAGATGAAAAGCACGCCAATACGCTTGCAGCGATGCACCAAGGCGTTGATGTCATAGTGCAGGCTCGATTGGAGCTAGTGCCATTTGGTGGGTATGCAGATTTTCTCGTCAAAGTTCAGCATGCTGAAGGCGCTGAACCTAGCTTACTGGGTAATTGGCATTACGAAGTTTGGGATACTAAACTGGCCAACAAGCTGAAGCCAACCTTTGTTATTCAACTATGTTGTTACGCACAAATGCTCGAATCCATACAGGGCCGTTTGCCCGAATTTATTACCGTTGCCTTAGGGAATGGTGAGCATGAACGTCTGCGAACCAAAGATTATTTCTATTATTATCAAACACTAAAATCTTCATTTGTTACTGATCAAAGAAACTTTGACCCAAGTGTAAGGCCTGATCCAGCCGACTCAAAAAACTGGGTTGACTGGAGTAATTTTGCCGAAGCGTTATTAGTAGAAAGAGATCATCTCTTTCAAGTCGCCACCATTACCAAGAGCCAGATAAAAAAGCTTGCACAGGCTGGTATTAATACAATGCAAGAGCTTGCAGATTCAACAGGTGAGCATGTACCTGGCTTCAACCCTGCCGTTCTTGAAAAGCTTAAAGCGCAAGCTGCCATTCAAAAACGCAGCGCAGGCGATGACATCCCTAAATTTGAAATTATAACGCCAGCGCCTGATGAGAAAATAGGATTAGCGTTACTTCCACCACAATCGCCACTGGATGTGTTTTTTGATATTGAGGGCTATCCGCTCGATGAAGGTGGCCTGGAATATCTCTGGGGAAACACTTACTTTGATGCCCCTTTATTTGGACAAGATCGGGGTAATCGACAGTTCATCGATTTCTGGGCGCATAACCCTGAGCAGGAAAAGCAATGCTTCCAAGATTTTATTCATTGGGTTTACCAGCGTTGGCAGCAAGACTCAACAATGCATATTTACCATTACGCCAACTATGAAATCGCCGCCTGTCGCAAATTGATGGGCCGTTATGGCGTGTGCGAATACGAAGTAGACCAGTTGCTTCGCAATGAGGTTTTCGTTGACCTCTACAAAATAGTTAAAGGCAGCGTCCTTCTGGGAGAGCCTCGGTATTCAATCAAGAATGTAGAACACCTTTATCGCGGAAAGCGTGAAACTGAAGTTGGCAATGGCGGTGACTCGGTTGTGGTCTATGAGCAATGGCGAGAACTTCACTCACGAGGCGAACAGGGTGATACCTGGGAAACATCTAAAATCCTAAACGATATCAGGGATTACAACATTGATGATTGCGACTCAACCCAGGAGCTGGTCGATTGGTTGCGACAACAGCAAGCGAATCATGGCATAAACTATTCGGGTAAAACCGAAGTCACCGAGCCTGATGTCAAAGAAGAGGTAACAGAACGAACGCAGCTGCGGGATCGTCTACTTGAGCGTGTTTTATCTGAGCTTGAGTCCGATCCAAGAAAAGCGGCATTAACTGAAAACCTTGCATGGGTGCTCGAGTTCCATCGACGGGAAGCAAAACCGATATTCTGGCGTTTATTCGAAAGGCTTGGCTTAAGTCATATTGAATTAATGGACGACCTAGATTGCTTGGCCTGTTGCGAAAGAACTGAGCGTGAGCCGTTTAAGCCAACGCCGCGTGCACGAAACATGGCTCATGAATATCGCTTTGATCCCTCCCAGGAATTCAAGGGCGCACAAAAGCAGTTCTATTTATTGGGCGTTGAAACGGAAGATGGGAACACTGCGAAGGTTACTTTCGTCAGAGATGAGAGTGATCTGGAAAATGGATTGGTCGTGTTGCAATCAAAAGAGGAACCACCAACGATCATTTCTTTAGTGCCTGACGAGTACGTTAACCCAAATCCAATTCCACAAGCCATCGACCAGAGCGTTAGTGAATACGAGAGTGGGCAGCTGATTCCCGGCCAATCAGCCATCATTGATTTTCTGATACGCTCCAAACCCCGGATAAATGGACACAACGAAGGTCCTATTGCCCCTAGTCACGACCCCGGAGAAAGGCTTCAACAAATCATTCATGCGATCAGCAATCTTGAATCCAGTTATTTAACTATTCAAGGGCCACCTGGTGCTGGTAAGTCCTATACCGGTAAACATGTAATTGCTGAACTGATGAAATCAGGTGCACGAGTAGGTATCGCCAGCAATAGTCACAAGGCGATCAACAATCTGTTATTGAGTACAGCAAAATACTGCAAAGAAGAAGGCATCGCTGCGACCTTCTGTTGTACAAAAGATAATGAGCCAGAACTAGTCGATTACGAAGTAGCCATTTTGAAGAATAATGAGCTAGTCAATCATATTCAACCGTCCAGTGTGGTTGGCACCACAGCCTGGGGTTTTGCCCGAGAAGATATGGCAGATCAGCTGGACTACCTTTTTGTCGATGAAGCGGGGCAAGTAGCGGTTGCCAATTTAATCGCCATGAGCCGCAGCGCGACCAACCTTATTTTGATGGGTGACCAAATGCAGTTAGGCCAGCCTTCACAGGGCACACACCCGGCCGACAGCGGCCTTTCTGTGCTGGACTACCTTTTACACGAAACACCCACCATACCCGACGACATGGGCGTGTTTTTGGGTACAACCTACAGAATGCACTCAAAGGTCAACCGTTTCATCAGCGAGCATATTTACGAAAATAAACTGGAGTCATACCCTGATAACGATAAGCGAATTATTGAGGTGCCTGCCGGTTATGATGGACCACTTAACTTCGATGCTGGCGTTACATTTGTGCCAGTCGAGCATGAAGGCAACACTCAAGCTTCCGATGAGGAAGTAGCTGAAATAAAGTCCCTCGCCAACGCTTTGATAGGCAGGACTTTTCATACAGGAAAGTCAGATCCCGAAACTCGGGCTATAGACTGGAACGACATGTTGTTTGTCGCTCCTTACAATCACCAAGTCAGCAAGCTACGCGCTGCATTAGGTGAGCAAGCCAAGGTTGGCAGCGTAGACAAGTTCCAAGGACAAGAAGCTCCGATTGTGTTCTTGAGCATGTGCGCGAGCGATGCCAGTGAATCCCCTCGCGGGCTAGACTTTCTATTCGACAAACATCGCATCAACGTAGCCATATCCAGAGCACAAACGTTAGCGGTAGTGGTGGGGAATCCGAATATCGGTAAAACACCAGTGAATCGAGTCGACCAGCTTAAACTGGTCAATTTGTTTAATGCCATCACTAGGAGTTAACCCCCTCCTTAACAGGCTGCGATGTCGACTGCCTCAAGCAGCTCGATTCGTATGCTTCGATGTCTTGCTCTCGATACATTACCCGGCCCCCAAGCTTTAAATATTGGGGGCCTATACCTTCCGAGCGCCACCTCTCTAAAGTGGCTTCACTAACACACCAGCGATTGGCCAGCTGCCTCTGATTCATATGGATTACCGTCATAAAAACTCCTGTGTTGAACGATTTGGTAACCACCATGAACGCTCGAAAATACGGATAAAATCAAGCTAATTAGGGCCGGTTAAGGGTATAAATATCGATAGGTAATCGTAGGTATTTAATGGACTTGTTCAGTTGCGAAAGGGGGAACTGAACCCGCGTCCCGCCCCACCACCAATACAAAACCTCAACCCGCAAGGGTTGGGGTTTTTTATTGGTCGCCTGGTTGACTGACCCTACCCGCGTAGCGGGTTCAGCCGAGCCGCTTGGCGGCGAGACAACGCCGAAGCCTGCGACGGCGGCCCCGAACCTGTGAGGGGTGAGCAGCAC